>JACIXM010000459.1 GCA_014360395.1 Actinotalea sp. | reverse complement strand
GGGTACATCGTGGTCCCGGAGCCGCCCGCCCGCTGACCGGGTCGACGGCGGTCCGCCGACCGGCCTCGTCAGGGCAGCCGCAGGACGGCGACGAGGAAGTCCGACTCCGCCCTCAGCGGGCGCAGGTCCCACGACTCCAGCGTGAGGTCCAGGCGCAGCCCGGCGGTCTCGACGTCGGCGAAGAACCGGACGAACGGGTAGCCGCGGCCGGCGCCGAACCCGATCACCGCGCGACCCTCGGCCGTGAGGTGGGCGGCCAGGCGCCGCAGCACCTCGACCTCCGTCCCCGGCGCGAGGAAGGTCATGACGTTGCCGGCGCAGACGATGACGTCGAACGGCTCCGCGATGCCGCGGGCGGGCAGGTCGAGGTCGACGAGGTCCTCGACCAGCCAGGTGGGCCCCGGCTCGTCCTCCTCCGCCGCCGCGACGAGCACCGGGTCGACGTCGACCCCGACGACGACGTGCCCGCGCCGGTGCAGCTCTCCGCCCACCCGGCCCGGCCCGCAGCCGGCGTCCAGCACCCGCGCCCCGCGCGGCACCATCGCGTCGACGAACCGGGCCTCCCCGGCGAGGTCGGCGCCGTCGGCGCGCATCCGGCGGAACCGCTCCACGTACCAGTGCGAGTGCTCCGGGTCCGCCTCGACCTTGCGCGTCCAGCGGCTGCGGCGGTCGGCGTCCTGCGTCGTCATGCCCGCGACGCTACCGCCGGCCGGTGGCCCCGGCCGGTCCACCGGACCCCGCCGTCCCGACGCAGCCCCGGAACGCGCTCACCGCCTCGTCCGCCACAGCAGGTGCACGAAGTACGGCGTCCCGACCAGGGCGGTGACGAGGCCCACGGGCAGCTGCCCGGGCGCGATCACCGTGCGCCCGATCGTGTCCGCGACGCTGACCAGGAGCGCGCCGAGCGCCGTCGCGACGGGCACCGCGCGCCGGTGCGCCGCCCCGACCAGGCGGCGCGCGAGGTGCGGAGCGACGAGCCCCACGAACCCGACGACGCCCACCGCCGACACCGCGGACGCCGTCAGGGCCGCCGCCAGGACGAGCAGCCGCAGGCGGGCCGCCGCCAGCCGGACGCCGAGGACCCGCGGGGTGTCGTCGTCGAGGGCGAGCAGGTCGAGCGTCCTGGCCGAGGCGAGCGCCAGCGGCAGCGCGACGGCCAGGGCGACGACCGCCGGGAGGCTCTGCTCCAGCGACCGCCCGTAGGTCGAGCCGGACAGCCACGTCAGCGCCGCCGTCGTGCTCCAGGGGTTCGTCACGACGACGACGACGGTCGTCACCGCGCCCGCCGCCGCGCTGACGCCCACGCCGACGAGCACGACCCGGTCCGACCCCAGTCCGCCGCGCCGCGACAGCGCCCACACCAGGACGAACGCCACGGCCGCGCCCACGGCGGCCGCCCCGGAGATCTGCCACACCGTCGCCGCGGGCAGGACCCCGATGAGCAGCACCGCGCCGACCCCCGCCCCACCGGTGATGCCCAGCAACCCCGGCTCGGCCAGCGGGTTGCGGGCCACCGCCTGGACGAGCGTCCCGGCCAGGCCGAGCGCGGCGCCCGCGACGACCGCGGCCACGACCCGCGGCACCCGCTGGTCCAGCACGAACGTCACCTGGGCGCCGGCCCGGCCCTCCAGCCACAGCGCGACGTCCCCGAGCAGCAGCAGCCGGTCGCCGAGCAGCAGGGCCGCGACGACCGCCGCACCCAGCGCCGCCACGACGACGACGCCCGTGGTCACCACGCGGGCGCGCGTCGCCGGGCGGGCGCCCGCGTTGGCGGTGCGGGTCCGCGCGACGTCGTCCCGCAGCCGCGACGCGACGAGCACGAGCACGACGGCCCCGACGAGGGTCGTCGCGACACCCGTGGGCAGGCCCACCCGGGAGGCCGCCGGTGCGACCGAGCGCAGGACGACGTCGGCGGCGAGCACGATCGCGCAGCCCACCAGGGCCGCGAGCGGCACGACCGCGCCGTGGGCGGACAGGCCGGGGACGCGGCGCGCCAGCATGCGGGCCAGGACGGGCGCCGCGAGCCCCACGAACCCGATGGGGCCCGCGACGGTCACCGCGGCCGCCGCGAGCACGACCGCGAGCACGACCACCGCCACGCGCGTCCGCCGGACGTCGAGGCCGAGGGACCGGGCGGCGTCGTCGCCGAGGGCGAGGACGTCCAGGCGCCGGCCGAGCGCGGCGAGCACGACGACCCCGGCGACCACGACCGGTGCGACCTGGGCGACCGTGCGCAGCCCCGACTGCGCGACCGAGCCGCTGCCCCAGGCGAACAGGCCCGTCGTCTCCTGGGCGAAGACGATGAGCAGCACCGTCGTCACGGACGCCAGCGCGAGGCTCACCGCCGACCCGGCGAGCACGAGCCGGGTGGGGCCCGTCGCGCCGGCCCGCGCGACCGCCAGGACGAGGGCCGCCGCCGCGAGGCCGCCGACGAACGCCAGCAGCCCGCGCGCCGGCAGCGGCAGGGCCAGGCCCAGCACGGCTGCGGCGACGACCGCCAGGTACCCGCCCGCGTTGACCGCGAGGGTGTCGGGGGAGGCGAGCGGGTTGCGCGCGACGGACTGCAGCACCGCGCCCGCCGCCCCGAGCGCCGTCCCGACGAGGAGCGCGGCGAGCACGCGCGGCAGCCGCGACGCGACGAGCACGGCGAGCACCTCGTCGTCACGACCCAGCGCCAGGCCGAGGAGGTCGCGCGCGCCGACGTCGGCCGTGCCGAGGGTGAGGTCCACCGCGGCCAGGACCGCCACGACCACCCCGGCGACGGCGAGGACGGTCGCCCGGCCGACGACGGCGCGGGCGGGCGTCGTCGTCGGCGGGCGGTCCGCGACGGCGGTCGGGGTGGTCGTGGTCATGTCGTCCTGCGGCGGGGGCGCGCGGCTGGGGCGGGTGCGCGGGTCAGTCGGTCAGCGCCGCGACGACGGCGTCGACGTACGCGGCGCCGGACGCCGGTCCGCCGAACAGCCAGATGCCGTCCGGGAGGCGGTGGACGGAGCCGGAGGTGACGAACGGGCGCTGCTCCCAGATCGGGTTGCCCGCGAGGCTCTCGCCGAAGGGGTCGGTGAACGCGCCGTTGACCAGGTAGAGGAAGTCGACGTCCGCCAGCTCGGTCAGGCCCTCGACGTCGGTCGTCGCGAGGCCGTAGTCGGGGTCGCCCGCGCCGGTCCAGACGTTGTCCAGGCCGAGCTCCTCCAGGAGCGCGCCGAGGTAGGAGCCCTCGGTGAACATCCGCACGGACACGACGCCGTTGGTGTCCCAGCCGTCCGCCATGACGACGGGCGCGCCGGCCAGGCCGGCCGCCTCCAGGGCCGCGCGGCCCTCGGCGACGGCCGCGTCGAGCTCGGCGAGGAGCTCGGTGGCGCGGTCCTGCGTGCCGGTGGCCGCCCCGAGCAGCTCGACCGTGCGCTCGAGGTAGCCGAGCGGGTCGGTGGCGTCCGAGCCGCGCACCGCGAGGACGGGGACCGTCTGCTCGATCTGGGCGATGACGTCCTCGGGCAGGTCGGTCGTGGTGACGACGAGGTCGGCGTCCAGGGCGGCGATCGCCTCCAGGCTCGGCTCGCCTCGGAAGCCGACGTCGGCGACGTCGCCCGTCAGCGGCGCGACGGTGTTCCAGGTGGTGTAGCCCGCGACGTCGGCCTGGCCGACCGGCACGACGCCCAGGCTGAGGAGGTTCTCCGTCAGGCCCCACTCCAGCGAGACGACGTCCCGCGCCGGGGCGTCGAGCGTCACCTCCCCGCGCTCGTCCGTGACGGTGACGGGGCCGGACGCGACGGCGGGCTCGTCGTCGGGCGCCGCGGCCGCCGCCGGGTCCTCCGTCGTGCCGCAGGCGGCGAGCGTGACGACGACGGCGACGAGGCCGGCGGCGGTCCGCAGGGAGCGTCGTGCGGGGGTCATGGGGGTCCTCTCGTGAGTGGGGGTGCGGGGGAGCACGGCCCCCGCAGGGCAGGGCGAGGTGGTGCGGGCAGGGCAGGACGGGGCGCCGCGCGACCGCGCGGTGCCGGGGGAGTGACGGGGGCTGTGGTCGGGGCCCGCGCCTCAGGGGGTGCGGGCGCGCGGGCGCCGGCCGACGGGGTGGATCCGGACGTCGCCGTGCACGTCGAGCGAGACCTCGACGCGCAGGCCGTAGACCTCGCTGAGCGTGGCGGCGGTCAGGACGTCCCGCGGCCGCCCGTCACCGACGACGGCGCCCCGGTGCAGCAGCACGAGCCGGTCGGCCAGGCGGGCCGCCTGCTCGAGGTCGTGCAGCACGACGCCGACGGCGACGCCGTGCTCCTGCGCCAGGTCGCGCACGAGATCCAGCACCTCGACCTGGTACCGGAGGTCGAGGTGGTTGGTCGGCTCGTCCAGGAGCAGGACGCGGGTGTCCTGGGCGAGCGAGCCGGCCAGCCAGACGCGCTGGAGCTCCCCGCCGGACAGCTCGTCGGCCGGCCGGTCGGCCATCCCGACGACGCCCGTGACGGCCATCGCCCACGCGACGGCCCGCGGACCGTCGTCGTCGGTGCCGCGCCACCGGGGGCGGTGGGGGTGCCGGCCGTACTGGACGACCTCCCGCACGGTGACCCCGCCGGGGACGGGGCGGTGCTGGGACAGGAGCGTGACGCGGCGGGCGAAGGCGCGGGCGTCGAGCGCGCGGGCGTCGCCGTCGGGCAGCGCGACGGTCCCGGACTGCGGGGTGTGCAGCCGGGCGAGGGCCCGCAGCAGCGTCGACTTCCCGCTGCCGTTCGGCCCGGCGAGGACGGTCACCTCACCGGCGCGCAGGTCCACGGAGGCATCCGCGACGACGACGGCGTCCCGGCCGTACGCCAGCCGCAGGTGCTCCCCGCGCAGGGCGGCGGGTGCCCCGGTGGTGGGCGGAGCGCTCGCGGGCGCCGACTCGATCAGGGTCACGCGAGGAAGGTAAGGCTTACCTTCCTTAGGGAGCAAGGCCGTGGGGCGGATGTGACCCACGCCACGACAGGCTGCTCAGGCCTGCGCGTCCTCGCTCTTGTGGTCGAAGTTCGCCACGCCGAGCCGCCAGTACCCCGTCATCCCGCAGGACCGCCGGTCGATCCCCCGCTCGGCGACGTGGCCGCGGATCGCGCGCACGACCATCGCCTCGGCCGCCGCCCACAGCCAGCCCTCGGCGTCGTCGGGCAGGGCCTGGAGGGTACGGCGGGTGGCGTCGGCCAGGAGCGTCGTCGTCCCGGCGGGCGCGGTGCCGCGGTGCAGCCAGGTGACCTGCGTCCCCGCCCGGGCCGGGAGGGCGATCTCGTCCTCCGGGCCGCCGACCTCCGCCAGGACGTGCACGTCCGGGCCCTCCGGCAGCTGCTCGAGCCAGTTCTGGACGCCGGGCAGGCCCGTCTCGTCGACCGCCAGGACGTACCAGGCGCGGTCCATCGGCGGGATCTTCGTCGTCTTCGGGCCGAGCAGCCCCAGCTGCTGGCCGGGCCGGGCCTGCGCCGCCCAGTGTCCCGCTGGCCCGTGCGCGTGGACCGCCATGTCCAGCACGACCTCGCCCGCAGCCGGGTCGACCGTGCGGATCGTGTAGTCGCGGGACGTCGCGCCGTCGGGGGCGACCCAGGCGCCGTCGACCTCCGACGGCAGCAGCGGGGCGTCGTCGGGCCGTCCGTCCGGCGGGAACCAGACCTTGGCGTGGTCGGTCGGGCCGTCGGCGCGGAACCCGGCCAGCTCCGGCCCGCCGAGGGCGACCCGGCGCATCGACGCCGACAGGTCCTCCACCCGCAGCACCTGCAGGCGGCGCGCCACGAGCGGCAGCTTCGTGCGGCGCACCGGCGAGGCGGGCGTCGACGGCGCACCGGAGGGCGGGGGTGCGGGTGTGCTGCTCACGAGTGCTCCCGACGACGGCGGACGGACGTGCCAGACGGACGTGCCAGACGGACGTGCCAGCCTACGTCGTGGTGCGGGGTCCGCCGGTGGCCGGTCCGCGGCCGTCGGGTCAGCGGCGAGCCCGTCGTCAGGAGTTCACACAGCCGCCATCGGGCCGACACGTCGGCTGTCTAGCGTCGGGTGCGACCCCCCGTGGAAGGACCGACATGGACCTCACCGCCGCTGTGGGGCCGGGCGCACCCCTGACCGGCTTCACGGACGTCCCGCCGGGTCACCGCTTCGCCTCCGAGATCGACTGGCTCACCCGCCTGGGGCTCCTGGACCGTCGCGGTGACCGCACGTTCGCGCCGCTGACCACGGTCGACCGCAGCCAGCTAGCCCGCGCGCTGTACCGCTACGCCGGCGCCGACGACGGCGTCCCCGCCCCCGTGGGCATGGTCGCCGCCGACGTCTCGGCCGGGCACCCGTACGCCGCCGAGATCGCGTGGGTGGTGCGGCACCGGCTCCTGCTCGTGCACGCCGACGGCACGTTCCGGCCGGCGCGCCCCGCACGCCGGCAGGAGCTCGTCCTCGCGCTGCACCGGGCGATCGGCGGTCCGGCACCCTCCGGGCCCGCGCCGTTCCACGACGTGCAGCGCTGGCACCCGAGCGTCGACGCGATCGCCTGGGCCGCCGAGGTGGGCGTGACCCGCGGGATGCCGGACGGCACGTTCCGACCGTCCCGTCCGGTCACCCGGCAGGCGCTCGCGGTCCTGCTGCGGAGGTTCGACGAGCTCGCCTGAGACCCGGCGCGCCCGAGATCCCTGCGAGGGCGCGTCGGC
>JACIXM010000458.1 GCA_014360395.1 Actinotalea sp. | reverse complement strand
CGGCCCCGGGGAGGAGGACGGCGCCCGTCGGCGAGGGTCGGCGGCGCGGGTCGGACGGTGCCGTCGGTCTGCTGCCGCTCAGGCGAGGGCGTCGCGCAGCACGTCCAGGCCGAGCGAGCCGAGGGCGAGCGCTCGGGCGTGGAACTGCCGCAGCTCGAACGGCTCCCCGCGGCGCGAGGCCCCGGCTGCGGCCTCGTCCCGCGCCGCCTCCCACAGCCGCTGCCCGACCTTGTAGGACGGCGCCTGGCCCGGCCACCCGAGGTACCGGTCGAGCTCGAACCGCAGGAATCCCTCGTCCATGTTGACGTTGGCGCGCAGGAACTCCCACGCGGTCTCGGCGTCCCACCGGCCGCCGCCCCACCGCTGGGGGCGCTCCAGCCCCAGGTGGACGCCGATGTCGAGCACGACGCGCGCCGCACGCATCCGCTGCGCGTCGAGCATGCCGAGCCGGTCGCCGTCGTCCTCCAGGAAGCCGAGGTCCGCCATCAGGCGCTCGGCGTACAGCGCCCAGCCCTCGCCGTGGCCCGACACCCAGCAGGCCAGGCGGCGCCACGCGTTGAGGGTGTGGCGCTGGAAGACGGCCTGGGCGATCTGCAGGTGATGGCCCGGGACGCCCTCGTGGTAGACGGTCGTCTTCTCCCGCCACGTCGTGAAGGTCTCCACGCCGGGCGGCACGGACCACCACATCCGGCCCGGGCGGGAGAAGTCGTCCGAGGGGCCGGTGTAGTAGATCCCGCCGTTCTGCGTCGGAGCGATCCGGCACTCCAGCGCCAGCAAGGGCTCGGCGATGTCGAAGTGGGTCCCGCGCAGGGCGGCGACGGCGGCGTCGGAGGTCTCCTGCATCCAGCGCTGGAGCTCGTCGGTGCCGTGCAGGACCCGTGCCGGGTCCTTGTCGAGCTCGGCGATGGCGTCGGCGACGGTGGCGTCCGGTCCGGCGATGCGGCGGGCGACCTGCTCCTGCTCGTCGATGATCCGGTCGAGCTCCTCCAGTCCCCACCGGTAGGTCTCCTCCAGGTCGACCTGCGCCCCGAGGAAGTACCGGGACCACAGCCGGTAGCGCTCCGCACCGACGGCGTCCTCCGCCGGCGCCTGGGGCAGGAGCTCCTCGCGCAGGACCGTCGCGATGTGCGCGTAGGCGGACCGCGCCGCGGCCGCGCCGTGCTCCAGCGCCGTCCGCCGGGCCGGGGCGTCGGGGGCGTCGGCCAGGGCCGCCTGGGCCTGCGGGCCGGTGACGAAGGTGGTGAAGAACGACGTCCCCGGGTCCGCCAGCTGCTCGGCCTGCGCGATGCAGGCGAGCACCTGCCGACGGGCGGCCACCCGGCCTCGGGACGCGGCCAGGCGCAGCGACTCCGTGAAGCCGGCAGCGGCTGCCGGCAGGGCGTCCAGCCGGGCGACCACGGCCTCCCAGTGCTCGGGCGTCGCCGTCGGCATGAGGTCGAAGACGTCGCGCAGCTCCTGCACGGGCGAGGCGATGTTGTTGAGCTGGCCGAGGAACTCGTCGGCCTCGTGCAGCTCGAGCTCGAGGCCGATCCGCTCGCGCATCGCGGCGAGCGTGACGCGGTCGGTGGCGTCCTGCGGCGTCGCGGCGCCGAGCTCCGCGAGCACGGCTCGCGCGGCGTCGGCGTGGGCCCGGTGCCCGGCGGGGGACAGGTCGGTCATGAGGTGGTCGTACCCGGACAGCCCCATCGCGGTCGCCGCCAGGGGGTCGAGGCGGGCGATCGTCTGCACGTAGCGGTCGGCGATCGCGTCGATCGCCGTGGGGGTGCGGGTCGGCTGAGCGTCGGTGGTCATGGGGCAGGAGCCTAGGGCGCACGGCCGACACCCGGGCCGTGCCCGGGTGCGCGGGCCGACGGACGCCGCGGGACCTCTGGCCCTGCCCTCGCCGGGCCGGCCGGTCGAACACTGGAGGGGTCGCCGTCGTGAGGAGGAGCCATGCACCCGTCCCGACTGGTCGCCGCGGCCTCGGCCTGGGCCGCCGGCGTGCTCTACGTCCTCGTCGGAGCGGGCGTGCTCGACATCGGGCGCGCCGTGGACCCCGGCGCCCAGGACCTCCTGGCGTTCGGCATCGCAGCCGGGGTGGCGCAGCTGCTGGTGGGCGCCGTGCTCCTGGGCGCGCGGACGGAACCGCTTGAGCGTCGGGCCCTCGTCGACGTACGCCGCCTGGACCACGAGCTCCGAGGCGTCGAACGCCTCG
>JACIXM010000457.1 GCA_014360395.1 Actinotalea sp. | reverse complement strand
GATCCCCGCGTACGAGGTCTGGGGCCTGACGATCAAGGCGTTGGAGCTGGTGACCATCGTCGCCACCCTGGTGCTGGCCACGCACCTGCACCCGGTCCGCACCGGCGCGGAGCGCCACGTCGGCCACGGTCTGTGACCCGCCGTCCGGCCCGCCCTCGGCCGGCGGCCCTCAGGGGTGGGTGCTCCAGCGCCAGGCGTCCGGGCCGGGGGTGAGCCGGTCGGAGAGGCGGTGTGCGCCGTCGCGCCAGCGGCGGCGGGCGTGGACCGCGGGGGCCGGGTCGGTGTGCGGGTGCGGCGCGCCGTGGTCGGCGGCCTGCGCGCCGGCCGCCAGGCCGGCCACCAGGGCGGCCAGCTCGAGGTCGTCGGGGGCGCCGCGGACCACGCGGACGTCGGGCGGGGTCACAGCGGGATGTTCCCGTGCTTCTTGGCGGGCAGGCTCGCCCGCTTGGTGCGCAGGGCCCGCAGGGCCCGCACCACCTGGGCCCGGGTCTGCGACGGCGGGATGACGGCGTCGACGTAGCCGCGCTGGGCGGCGTCGTACGGGTTCACCAGCGCCTCCTCGTACTCGGCGGTCAGGCGGGCGCGCTCGGCGTCCACGTCCCCACCGTCCTCCGCGACCTTCTTCAGCGCACCCCGGTGCAGGATGTTCACCGCACCGCCGGCGCCCATGACGGCGATCTGGGCGGTCGGCCAGGCGAGGTTGACGTCGGCCCCGAGCTGCTTGGAACCCATGACGATGTACGCGCCGCCGTAGGCCTTGCGCGTGATGACGGTGACGAGCGGGACGGTCGCCTCGGCATAGGCGTAGATGAGCTTCGCGCCGCGGCGGATGATGCCGTTCCACTCCTGGTCGGTGCCGGGCAGGAAGCCGGGGACGTCGACGAACGTCAGCACCGGGATGTTGAACGCGTCGCAGGTCCGCACGAAGCGGGCGGCCTTCTCCGCGGCGTTGATGTCGAGCGTCCCGGCCATCTGCTGGGGCTGGTTCGCGACGACGCCCACCGGCCGGCCCTCGACGTGGCCGAAGCCGACGACGACGTTCTGCGCGTACAGCGGCTGCACCTCGAGGAAGTCCCCGTGGTCGAGCACGGCGCCGATGACCGTGTGCATGTCGTACGGCTGGGAGTCCGAGTCGGGGACGAGGGTGTCCAGCGCGAGGTCGCTGTCGGTCGGCTCGAGGTCGGCGTGGGCGTCGTCCTCCCAGACCGGGGGCTCGGACAGGTTGTTCGACGGCAGGTAGCCGACGAGCGCCTTGACCCACTCGATCGCGTCGTCCTCGTCGGCGCCCAGGTAGTGGGCGACCCCGGAGCGCGTGTTGTGCGTCTGACCGCCGCCGAGCTCCTCGAACCCGACGTCCTCGCCGGTGACCGCGCGGATGACGTCCGGGCCCGTGATGAACATGTTCGACGTGCCGTCGGCCATGACGACGAAGTCGGTCAGCGCGGGCGAGTACACCGCGCCGCCGGCGCTGGGGCCGAGGATGAGGGAGATCTGCGGGATGACCCCGGAGGCGGCGACGTTGCGGCGGAAGATCTCCGCGAACTGCGTCAGGGCCGCGACGCCCTCCTGGATCCGGGCGCCACCGCCGTCGAGGATCCCGATGAGCGGCACGCCCGTGCGCAGCGCGAGGTCCATCACCTTGGTGATCTTCTGGCCGTGCACCTCCCCGAGGGAACCGCCGAAGACCGTGAAGTCCTGGCTGTAGACGCAGACCTGCCGTCCGTCGACCGTGCCGTAGCCGGTGACGACGCCGTCGCCGGGCGTCGTGCGCTTGTCCAGGCCGAACCGCGTCGACCGGTGCGCCGCGAAGGCGTCCAGCTCCACGAAGCTGCCCTCGTCGAGCAGGGCCGCGACGCGCTCGCGGGCGGTCTTCTTCCGCCGGGGGTGCTGCTTGGCGGCCGCCACCTCCTCCTGGGCGTCGACGGCGCGCGCCGTGCGCTCGGCGAGGTCGGCGAGCTTGTCGGCAGTGCCCGCCGAGGTGCCGGTCGAGGTGGCGAGTGCGTCAGTCACCCGAGTGAGGGTAGTTGTCGGGATCGGCACACGTCGGATGCCGTTCTCCACCGTGTCGGCGCAGCGGCGTAGGCGGATGTCCACAAACGCGGGCGTGTCGCTAGGGTCGCGCCGTGCCGTCCACGCCGTCCTCGATGGTCCCGCCCGCCCGGCCCCACCCGCGCGACCCGCTCGCGGTCGACGCCGTGCGCGCCGTCCTCCGCACGGCGGGTGCCACGGGGAGCGTCGTCGTCGTGGACCGCACCTCCTCCACCTCGCAGGACGTGCTCGCGGGCCTGGCGACCCGGCCCGACGCGTGGCCCGACCGCTCGGTGCTCGTCGCGGACCACCAGGCGGGCGGACGGGGCCGGCGCGGGCGCACGTGGACCACCCCGGCCCGGGCCGCGCTGACCTTCTCGGTCGTGCTGCGGCCCGGGGACGGTGTGCCGGCGGACCGCTGGGGCTGGCTCCCGCTGCTCGCGGGGTCGGCCGTCGTCGAGGCGGTCGAGGAGGTGACCGGCCTGCGTGCGGGTCTGAAGTGGCCGAACGACGTGCTCGTCGACACCGGCGGCGAGGAGCTGCCCGGGTGGGGCACGCGCCGCAAGGTCGTCGGCATCCTCGGGGACCTCGCGATGGTGCCGGAGGGTCGCGCCGCCGTCGTCGGCATCGGGGTCAACGTCGACCAGACGGCCGCGGAGCTGCCGGTGCCGACGGCGACGTCGCTCGCGCTCACGGGCGGGCGCGCCGACCGGACGCTGCTGCTGGCCGCCGTCGTCCGCCACCTGCTCGACGTCGACGCCCGCTGGCGCGCGGCGCGGGGCGACGTCGCCGCCGCGGGGCTGGACGCCCGGGTCACGGCGGTCTGCACCACGCTCGGGCAGCCGGTGCGCGTGGAGCTGCCGGGTGAGCGCGTGCTCGAGGGGGTGGCGCGCGCGCTCGCGGCGGACGGCTCGCTGGAGGTCGTCGACGGCACCGGGCGACTCCACACCGTCCCGGCCGGGGACGTCCACCACCTGCGGGCGACCCGCTGAACTAGCCTGGGCGGGTGGACGAGGACGACGCGCGCGAGCGGCCCGGTGACGCCGCCTCGACGGTCGCCCGGCTGGAGGACGAGCTGCTCGGTGGGCCGCGCACGCTCTCCCTGGCCGACGTCGCCCGGCTCTCCGGAGCCGACGTCGAGCACGTGCGGCTCTTCTGGCACGCCCTGGGCCTGCCGACGCTGGACGACGAGTCGGTCGCCTTCACCGAGGCCGATGCCGAGGCGGTCCGCCTGGTGCAGCAGGCCGCCGAGACCTACGACGTCTCGGACCGGACCGCCGTCTCCCTGGTCCGGTCCATCGGGCACACCACGGATCGGCTCGTCCTGTGGCAGGTCGAGGCCCTGACCGAGCACCTCGTCGAGCGGTACGAGCTCGACGACGTGAGCGCCCGGCTGCTCGTCCTGGACCGGCTCGGCGAGATCGCGCCCCTGCTGGAGCAGCAGCTCGTCCACGCCTGGCGCCGTCAGCTGGCGGCGCTCGCCGCGCGGATCGCGGCGGAGTTCGGCTCGGCCCGCGGGCGCCCCGCCGGGGACGACGAGCTCCCGCTGGCGCGGGCGGTCGGGTTCGCGGACATGGTGTCCTTCACCAAGCGGACCGCACGGCTGGGCGCCCACGAGCTGGCCGACTTCGTGCAGCACTTCGAGACCGGCGCCCGGGACGTCGTCACGAGCAACGGCGGCCGGGTCGTCAAGACGATCGGCGACGCGGTGCTCTTCGTCGCCGACGACGTGCGGGCGGGCGCCGAGATCGCGCTCGGCCTGGCCGACATCTTCCACGCCGGGACGGCGACGCCGGTCCGGGTCAGCTGCGTCTGGGGCCGGGTCCTGTCCCGCTTCGGCGACGTCTTCGGGCCCTCGGTCAACGTCGCGGCGCGGCTCACGGACGAGGCGGAGCCGGGCACGGTGCTGCTCGATCCCGGCACGGCCGCCGAGGTGCGGGCCCTGGGTGGGTACCACCTCGTCGAGCTGACGGAGCGGGAGATCGACGGGATCGGCACGCTGCGTCCCGTCCGGCTCGAGCGCATCCGCCTGCGCGCCTCCGTCGACGGGCCCTAGGGGCGCCGTCCGCCGGCGGGCCCGTGCGCTCACCGCTCGAGCGGCAGGTCCGGCGGGGGGCGGTCGGCGTCGGGCTCGACGGGCTCGATCAGCTCCGGGCCGTCCGTGCCGACGCGGTTCACGGCCGTGGACACGGGGCGCGCGACGAGCGGCGGGGGAGCGGTCCGCAGGAGATCGACGGCCGCGGCGCCGTCCTGCTGCCGGGGGTCCAGCCAGGCGTCCCAACGGTCGGCCGGCAGCATCACGGGCCGGCGGTCGTGGATGGCGGCCAGCGCCGGGTCCCCGGTCGAGGCCCCGCCCGTGACGATCGTCATCGTCACGAGCCAGCGGGCCGGGTCGTCGTCGGGCAGCGACCGGTCCCGCCAGAACTCGTAGAGGCCGGCGAAGGCCAGCGGGGCTCCGTCCGGGGCGTGGATCCAGAAGGGCTGCTTGGGCGTGCGGCGCCCAGCGCCCTCGGGCGGGGCCTGCCACTCGTAGTAGCCCTCCGCCGGCACGAGGCAGCGGCGGGCCGCGACGGCCTTGCGGAAGGCCGGCTTCTCCAGCAGGGTCTCGACCCGCGCGTTGATCATCCGGCTGCCGATCGAGGGGTCCTTGGCCCACCCGGGCACCAAGCCCCAGCGCACCACCCGCAGCGAGCGGGTCACCCCGTCGGGCGCCGGCGCGCCGTCCTCGGCCGGTCGCGGCTCGCGCTCGACGACGACGCGCACCGGGTCCGTGGGCGCGAGGTTCCAGGACGGGGGGAGGGCGCGGGCGTCGTCGGCGACGGCCTCGGGCGCGACGTCGAACGCGTCGGCGAGGTCCAGGGCGTCCCTGAAGGAGGCGTAACGACCGCACATGGGACCAGCATGCCGGGGGCCGCCGACACGGACGACCTGCCGCAGAGGCGTCGGTGAGGCGCGGACCCGCGCGCCGATCGAAACGATTCGGTGTCACAATCGAGGCGTGTCAGCGATCTCCCCGACCCGCGCGGCCGGCCACCGGACCGCTCCCGTCGCCGCGCCCGCGGAGCGGACCTTCTGGTTCGTGCTCCTCGTCGGCTCCCTGACGCTGCTGCCGGCCGTGACGACGGACATGTACCTGCCGTCGCTGCCCGACGTCGCCGCGGACCTGTCCACGACACCCGCCGCCGCCCAGTTCACCATCACCGGGATGCTCATCGGCGGCGCGCTGGGCCAGCTCCTCGTCGGGCCGTTCTCGGACCGGGTCGGCCGGCGCCTGCCCGTGCTCATCGGCGTCTCCCTGCACGTGGTGATCTCGCTGCTGTGCGTCGTGGCGACGACGATCGCCCAGCTCGCGACCCTGCGCGTGCTCCAGGGCCTGGTCAGCGCGGGGGCGACCGTGGTCGCGATGGCGGTGATCCGGGACCGGTACACCGGCGCCGAGGCGGCGCGCATCATCTCCCGGCTCATGCTCGTCATCGCCGCCGCGCCGCTGCTCGCGCCGACGGCCGGCTCCGTGATCGCCGAGGCCTGGGGCTGGCGGGCGGTGTTCGTGACGCTCGCCCTGTTCGCGGCCCTGCTCGTCGTCGTCGTGGCGCTGTTCCTGCCCGAGACGCTCCCGCCCCACCGCCGTGCGGCGCACGGCCTGGGTGCGTCCTTCCGGGGGTATGCGGCGCTGCTGCACGACAGCCGGTTCGTGGCGCTCGCCGTGATCCCCGGCATGGCGATGGCGCTGATCATCAGCTACGTCGCCGGTTCGTCGTTCGTGTTCCAGGAGCAGTACGGCCTGACCTCCCAGCAGTTCGCCTACGTCTTCGCGCTCGGCGGGACGTCGCTCGTGACCGGGTCGCAGGTCAACGCCGCCCTCGTGCGGCGCTTCGGCCCGCTCACGCTGCTGCGGGTCGGCCTGCCGGTGACGCTGGTGTTCACGGGGGTGCTCGCGGTGCTGGGCGCGACGGGCCTCGGGGGTCTGGTCGGGCTCGTCGTCGGGATCTGGTTCTCGACGGCGGTCCTGGGCTTCGTCATGGCCAACGCCTCGGCGCTGGCGCTGTCCCGCCACGGGGACCGTGCGGGCACGGCCGCGGCGTTCATCGGGTTCTTCCAGGCGGGGCTCGCGGGGGTCGTCAGCCCGCTGGTCGGGCTGCTCGGCGGGGACGCGCTGGCGATGACCGGGGTGATGCTGGCGAGCATGGTGGTCGCGCAGCTGGTCCTCGTCCTGGGGACGCCCGCCTACCGGCGCGACGCGCACGAGCAGCTCGAGCACGTGGGGGCGCAGGTCGAGCACGCGCAGGCCGAGGACGCCGCGGCGCACGTCGAGCCCGCAGCCGGCGTCACGCCGGGTGCCGAGGCCGGGGCCGGGGCGTCGGTCGAGGCCGCTGCCGCCGACGGCGCGGACGCGGCGGTGCCGCGCCGCCCCTAGCCTGGGGCGATGGCTCACCTCACCGGCCGCTGGAACGACGTCGTCCGGGCCGCAGGGCTCGTCGCCCCGGACGGGACGGTGCGCGCGACGGTCTTCGCCGAGATGTCGGCCCTGGCCACGCGCACGGGCGCGATCAACCTGGGTCAGGGCTTCCCCGACGTGGACGGCCCGGCGCACGTGGCGGAGGCCGCGGTGGCCGCGATCCGTGCGGGGCGCAACCAGTACCCGCCGGGCCCCGGCGTCCCGGAGCTGCGCTCGGCGGTCGCGCTGCACCAGGAGCGGCACTACGGGCTCCGGGTCGACCCGGACACCGAGGTGCTCGTGACCGTCGGCGCCACCGAGGCGCTCGCCGCCGCCGTCCTCGCGCTGGCCGGCCCGGGCGAGGAGGTCCTGACCCTGGAGCCCTACTACGACTCCTACGCGGCGGTGGTCGCGGCGGCGGGCGCGACCCACGTGACGGTGCCGCTGCGGGTCGTGGACGGCAGCTACCGACTCGATGTCGAGGCCTTCCGTGCAGCCGTCGGGCCCCGGACGCGGATCATCCTGCTCAACTCCCCGCACAACCCGACCGGGGCGGTGCTCGACCGGGCCGAGCTGGAGGTCGTGGCCGCGGCGGCGCGGGAGCACGACGTCGTCGTCGTCACGGACGAGGTGTACGAGCACCTCGTCTACGACGAGGCGCAGCACGTGCCGATCGCGGGCCTGCCGGGGATGGCGGAGCGGACGCTGACCGTGTCGTCGGCGGGCAAGACGCTCTCGTTCACGGGGTGGAAGGTGGGCTGGGTGGCCGGTCCGGCTGCCCTCGTGGACGCGGTGCGAGCGGTCAAGCAGTACCTCACCTACGTCGGCAGCGGCCCGTTCCAGTACGCGGTGGCCGACGCGCTGACCGACGACGACGGCCGGACGCGGGCGTGGCTCGCCGACCTCGTCGGGTCGCTGGAGAAGCGGCGCGACCTGCTGTGCGAGGGTCTCGAGACCGCGGGGTTCGACGTGGTGGTGCCGCAGGGCACGTACTTCGTGGTGGCGGACGGTCGGCCGCTCGGCTTCGACGACGGCGCCGAGCTGTGCGCCCGGCTGCCCGACCTCGCGGGCGTCGTCGGGGTGCCGGTGAGCGCGTTCTGCCGGGACGGTGCCACGGGGGAGGGGTTCCGGTCGGCGGTGCGGTTCACCTTCGTCAAGCAGGAGGACGTGCTGCGCGAGGGGGTGCGGCGGCTGGCGGCGCTGCGGCGCTGACGGGCGGGGGCGCTGGGCGGCGCCCGCGGCGCGGTGAGGCCGGGGCGTGTGGGCTGCGTCCGGAGGAGGGGCGCGGTGCGAGCCGCTTGCCCACCGGTCCGCCGTCCTTGCCGCCGACCGTGTCAGTGCCGGCCAGTAGTGTCGTACGCATGTTCGATCAGGGGGATGGGGCGGGCACCTGGAGCCGCCCCGAGGACGGGGCCGAGCCCCTGCCCGTCACCGCCGCCACCGCGGCGGGGGTCGGGGCCGAGGCAGAGGACCCGTCGCCTCTTGCGGGCGCTCCGCCCCTGACCCGTCCAGGGCGTCGGGGTCCTGGCGGTCGAGGACCTCGTGGAGGTGGTCGCGGCCGCCGAGCGCGTCGGCGCCTGGGCGCGGGCCGTCGCTGCCGACGCCGCGGCTGAGCTGTCGTCGCGGGACGAGATGCGGCCGGTCTTCCCCGCCCGGGCGCGGAGCGTCTCCGAGCCGTGCTTCGCCGCCACGGAGCTCTCGCTCCGGCTCGGGGTCACCCGTCGCGCGGCCCGGACACTCGTCGACGCCGGTCGTGCGCTGCGCGGAGAGCGGGCCCAGACGAGCCACGCCCTGGAGTGCGGTGACATCGACTGGCCGAAGGCACGCGTGCTGGTGGACGCGCTCGCGGCGGTCCCGCTCGAGGTCGGGCTCGAGGTCGAGGCGCGCGTCCTGCCGACGGCCGGCTCGCGGACACCGCCGCAGCTCGCCAGGGACGTCGAACGGGCGCTCCTCGACGTCGACCCGCAGGACGCGGCAGAACGCCACCACCAGGCCCGCCGCGGCCGGTGCGTCGGACGACCCCGGGTTCTCGCGGACGGCATGGCGTCGCTCACCGCGGTCCTCCCCGCCGCGGACGCCGTGCATCTGGACGCGTGCCTGCAGGCTGCCGTGGACGCCGCCCTCGCCGACGGCGACCCTCGGACGACGGACCAGCTCCGCGCGGATGCCCTCTGCGCCCTCGCGGAGTCGGCCTGGATCACCGGGATGATCGGTCCTGGTCCTGGTCCTGGTCCTGGTCCTGGTCCTGGTCCAGGTCCTGGCTCCGGCTGGAGCATCCACCGCCCGGAGGACGGCGCCGCCTCGACGACGCGGCGACGGCGCCGGACGACGGTGTCGGTGAGCGTCGGCATCGGCACGCTCCTGGGCCTGGACGACCGTCCCGGTGAGCTGGCGGGCTACGGCCCGGTCGGCGCCGACGTCGCCCGGGCCATCTCGCGGGACGGCACCTGGCGGCGGCTCCTCGTGGACGAGCCGACCGGTGCCCTCCTCGACCTCGGGACGCGGCGGTACCGACCCGGTGCGGGCCTCGCGGAGCTCGTCCAGCAACGGAACAGGACCTGCTCCATCCCGACCTGCGCCACGCCGTCCTGGGTGTGCGACCTCGACCACACGGTGCCCTTCGGCTGGTCACCGACCTCGCGCTCCCGCGGTGGCGAGCCGACGGGGCCCGGTCTCCCGACCGACGAGCTGCCTGGCACGGGCGCTTCGACCGGCGACCCGCCGGAACCGGCCGCCGCGGACGGACATCGACCCGGGGCGCGGATCCCGACCGGAGAGCCGCCGGGTGCACCGTCCGGACGGACCTCGGCCGACAACCTCGGCCCGTTGTGCCGGACGCACCACCTCTTCAAGACCGCGGGCGGCTACCGCCTCCAGCAGCCGCATCCCGGCTCCTTCGTCGTGCGTACGCCGGCCGGCCGGACCTACCTCCAGGCGCCCGACCGTCCGCCGGGCGTGCCTCGGCGGCGGGACGAGGAGCGGGTCGGTGAGCTGCCCCTGTGGGCGCGTCGACTCGTCGCAGGTGCCGCCCGCCCCGGCGTGACCGGCGGACCCGGTGAGCACCCGAACGCTCCATCGGCTCCTCCTGACGACGAGGCGGGCCCACCTCCGCCCTTCTGATGGCTGCCCTGCCCTGCCATGGCTGCCCTGCCCTCCTGGTTGCCGCCTTCCGAGGGGCACCGTGCTGCCCCGGAGCGTCCGACATCAGGCTGGGCGGAGCAGCGCGGCCGCGCGACGAAGGTCCTCGACGAGACCGTCCAGGGCCGCCCGGTACCCCTCCTTGCCCCGCAGCCGCAGGACCGCCGAGGGGTGGGCGGTGACCAGCACCGGCACGCCGTCGCCGGTCTCGCCGACCACGGTCCCGCGCACCTCGGTCACCCGGACGTCGTGCCCGATCACGGCCCGCGCTGCCGTCGCACCCAGGCAGACGACGACCCCCGGAGCCACGCGTGCCAGCTCCGCCGCCAGCCAGGGTCGGCACGCCTCGACGTGCGCGACGCCGGGCTTCTTGTGCAGTCGACGTGCGCCGCGCTCCTCGAAGCGGAAGTGCTTCACGGCGTTGGTGAGGTAGACCCCCGACCGGTCGACGCCGGCCGCACCCAGCGCTTCATCGAGCAGTCGCCCCGCCGGCCCGACGAACGGCTCACCGTCCCGGTCCTCCACGTCGCCGGGCTGTTCGCCGACGAGCATCAGCGCAGCAGGGTCCGGGCCGGCCGAGAACACCGGCTGGGTGGCCGGCGCCCACAGCTCGCAGCCGCGGCACGCGTGCACAGCGCTGCGCAGCGCGTCGACGTCACCGTCGGACGGCACCCATTCCTGCGCGCCGGGCCGCTCGGGCGCAGCGCCCGTCCGCTCGGCCGTCGTGCGCGCCTGCTGGCCGGTGACGCGTCGCCCTCCGCCCTGCGTGGGGGCCCGCCGCCCCGTGGCGCGTGGCCGTTCACCCACGGTGCACCCCCGTGACGGCCGCGTCCCGCTCAGCAGCGCGGTCGGCCTCGTGGGCGTCGTCGGGAGCGGTCGGACGGTGCTGCGTGCCCGGGCCGACGCCGAGCAGTGCCGCCAGGCGCTGCGCGTCGAACGGGGCGTGGACCTTGACGTCGTTGTCGAAGTACACGAGCACGTCATGACCGGCCGCCGACCACCGCCGGATCTTCTCGGCCCACCGCCCCAGCGAGGCGTCGTCGTAGCCGCTGACGTACAGCTCCTCGGCGCCGTGCAGCCGGACGTACACGAGGTCACTGGTGACGTCCTCCAGCAGCGGCCACCTCCCGGCCGTGTCGGCGACGACCAGCCCCACGTCGTGCTCGCGCAGCAGGTCCACGGCCGCGGCGCAGGCGAAGCTCTCGTGCCGGACCTCGAGGACGTGACGCAGCGGCCGGTCGGCGTCCGTGGTGGTCAGGGCACGCCCCTCCAGGCGGGCGTCGTGCTGCGCACCGAGGGCCGCGGCCGCCGTCGTCGTCCGGGGCAGCGCCCGGAAGAACGCGGTGAGTCGTTCGCGGTCGAAGCGCAGCACGGGGGGCAGCTGCCACAGGAAGGGCCCCAGCTTCGGGCCGAGCGCGAGCACCCCGGACGCGAAGAAGTTCGCCAGCGCCGTCTCGGGGCGGGTGAGCTTGAGCATGTGCGTGATGAAGCGTCCGCCCTTCACCGCGAAGAGGAAGTCGTCGGGGGTCGCCGCCGCCCAGGCCACGTAGCTCTCGGGCCGCTGCAGCGCGTAGAACGAGCCGTTGATCTCGACGGTCGAGAGCAGGCTCGCGGCGTGCTCCAGCTCCCGGCGCTGCGGCAGCCCCGGTGGGTAGAACACCCCGCGCCAGGGCGCATAGCGCCAGCCGGAGATGCCGATCCGCACCTCACCCATGGGCTCACGGTAGGGAGGCTCAGCGGGGCGCGCGCGGGCAGGGCCGCGGCCGGGGCGCCTGGACGCCCCGGTGCCCCGAGCACGAGCCGGCGGTGCCCGGTCAGGACACCGGGGGCGCCGCGCGGTCTCGTCCGAGCGTTCGTAGGCTGACCGCGTCCGGGACGTCCGAGGACTGGGTGGCTCTCCGACGGCGCACCGTCGCGAGAGCGCAGTGCGACGGCACCGTCGCCAGAGCGCGGCGCGTCGGCATCCCGGCGGGGAGGACGCACCCGGCGCGAGCGAGAGGACACCGACGATGCCGACGCGGATACGCCGCACCCGGGACGACCGGCGGCTGGCCGACCTGCGCGCGCAGGGCGCGGCCGGGATCGACCCGGACCGCAGCGCCGTGGTCGATCCCGAGCGGTTCGAGCGCGTGCTGGGCCGTGTCCGTGCGGAGCTCGACCTCCCGCAGGGCTTCCCCGCCGAGGTCCTCGCGGCCGCCGACCGCGCCGCCGCCGCCCCGGACCTGCCCTCGGTCGACTGGACGGACCTGCCGTTCCTCACGGTGGACCCGCCCGCCTCCACCGACCTCGACCAGGCCATGCACCTCGCCCGCCGGGGCAGCGGCTTCCGCGTCCACTACGCGATCGCGGACGTCCCGGCCTTCGTCCGTCCCGGCTCCCCGGTCGACGAGGAGGCGCGGCGGCGCGGTCAGACGCTCTACAGCCCCGACGGCCGGGTCCCGCTGCACCCGCCGGTCCTGAGCGAGGGGGCGGCCAGCCTCCTGCCCGACAGCACCGCCCCGGCGTTCGTCTGGGTCATCGACCTCGACGCGGACGGCCGCACGGTCGGCGCGGAGGTCGTGCGCGCCCTGGTCCGCAGCCGGGCCCGCTACGACTACGAGCAGGTCCAGCACGAGGTCGATGCGGGCACCGCACCGGAGCCCCTGCGTCTGCTGCGGGAGATCGGAGAGCTGCGCGCCGATCTGGAGCGCGAGCGAGGCGGCGCGACGCTGCCGCTTCCGGACCAGGAGGTCGTCGAGCACCCGGACGGTTACGAGCTGCGCCTGCGCCCGCCGGTCCCCAGCGAGGACTGGAACGCCCAGATCTCCCTCATGACCGGCATGGCCGCCGCCCAGATCATGCTCGACGGTGGCGTCGGCATCCTGCGGACCCTGCCCGCCCCCGACGACCGGACGATCGCCCGGTTCCGTCGGCAGGCGCTCGCTCTCGGCGTCGCATGGCCGGGCGGCGCGGCGCACGCCGACGTCCTGCGCAGCCTCGATGCGACCGAGCCCCGGCACCTCGCCCTCCTCCACGGGTCGACCGCGTTGTTCCGTGGCGCCGGGTACACGCCCTTCGACGACGGTGCGCTGCCGGCACTCCGCGAGCAGGCAGCCGTGGCGGCGCCCTACGCCCACGTGACCGCCCCCCTCCGCCGCCTCGTCGACAGGTTCGGCCTGGCGACCTGCGAGGCGCTGTGCCGCGGCGTGGCGGTCCCGGACTGGGTGCGGGAGGCGCTGCCCACCCTCCCGGGCCTCATGGCGGCCTCCGACCGGCTGGCGGGCGCCCTGGAGCGCGCCGTCGTGGACGCGGCGGAGGCCGCGCTGCTGGCGGACCGCCTGGGGGAGGAGCTCGAGGCCGTGGTCGTGGACGCCGACGACGACGGCGCGGCCGGCCTCCTGCAGGTCCTCGCGCCGCCCGTGCTCGCCCGCGCCACGGGCCGAGGGCTCGAGCCGGGAGCGACCGTCCGTGCCCGGCTCACGGTCGCGGACCCGGTCGAGCGGCAGGTGCGGTTCGAGGTGGGCTGAGCAGGCCCGGCGCGCCCCCGGCCGGTCCCCCCCGGCCGGCGCGCGCCCCGACCCCGACCCCGGTCCCGGCTCGACCGGCCTACACGGACCCGACGGTGTCTCAGTAGTGTCGTGTCCCGTGACGACACCTCCCATCGACCCCACCTCGACCCCGGCCTGGTCCGCGCTCGCGACGCACCGGGCGGCCCTCGACCCGGACCTGCGCGGCTGGTTCGCTGCCGACCCGGACCGCGCCGCCCGACTGACGCGCACCGTCGCGGACCTGCACGTCGACCTGTCCAAGAACCTCGTCACCGACGAGACCCTCGCGCTGCTCGTGCAGCTCGCGGACGAGGTCGGCCTGCGCGACCGCATCGACGCGATGCTCCGCGGCGACCGGATCAACGTGACCGAGAACCGGTCGGTGCTGCACACCGCCCTGCGCCGTCCGCCGGGCGCTGAGCCGAGGCTCGTCGTGGAGGGCCAGGACGTCGACGCCGACGTCCAGGCCGAGCTGGAGAAGATGTTCGCCTTCGCCGAGCGGGTCCGCTCCGGGGAGTGGACCGGCGTGACCGGCGAGCGGATCCGCACCGTCGTCAACATCGGCATCGGCGGGTCGGACCTCGGTCCGGTGATGGTCTACGAGGCGCTCCAGCCGTACGTCCAGGACGGGCTCGAGCTTCGCTTCGTCTCCAACATCGACCCCACCGACGTCGCCGAGACCGTGGCCGGCCTGGACCCGACGACGACGCTCTTCATCGTCGCGTCCAAGACGTTCGGCACGCTGGAGACCCTGACCAACGCCCGCCTGGCCCGCGACTGGCTCTGGCGGAGCCTGGCCGCGGCCGGGGCGATCGACGGCTCCGAGGAGTCCCGCAAGACCGCCGTGGCGCAGCACTTCGTCGCGGTCTCCACGGCCCTGGACAAGGTCGCCGCGTTCGGCATCGACCCGGACAACGCCTTCGGCTTCTGGGACTGGGTCGGGGGCCGGTACTCGGTCGACTCCGTCATCGGCACGTCGGTCGCCATCGCCATCGGCCCCAAGGCGTTCCGCGAGTTCCTCGCCGGCTTCCACGCCGTCGACGAGCACCTGCGCACGACGCCGTTCGAGCAGAACGTCCCGGTCCTCATGGGCCTGCTCAACGTCTGGTACGTCAACTTCTTCGACGCCCACACGCACGCCGTCCTGCCCTACGCCCAGCACCTGCACCGGTTCCCGGCCTACCTGCAGCAGCTGACCATGGAGTCCAACGGCAAGTCGGTCCGCTGGGACGGTACGCCCGTGACCACCCAGACCGGTGAGGTCTTCTGGGGCGAGCCCGGCACGAACGGCCAGCACGCGTTCTACCAGCTCATCCACCAGGGCACCCGCCTCATCCCGGCGGACTTCATCGCCGTGGCCGACCCCGCGCACCCGCTGCGGGACGGCGACACGGACGTCCACGCGCTCTTCCTCGCCAACTACTTCGCGCAGACGAAGGCGCTGGCGTTCGGCAAGACCGCCGAGGAGGTCCGCGCGGAGGGGACCGCGGAGGAGGTCGTCCCGGCCCGCGTCTTCGCGGGGAACCGGCCGACGACGTCGATCCTCGCCCCGGCGCTGACCCCGTCCGTCGTCGGCCAGCTCATCGCGCTGTACGAGCACATCACGTTCGTGCAGGGCATCGTCTGGGGGATCGACTCCTTCGACCAGTGGGGCGTCGAGCTGGGCAAGGTCCTGGCCACCCAGATCACCCCGGCCGTCGCGGGGGACGCGACCGCGCTCGCCGAGCAGGACCCGTCGACCCGCGCGCTCATCGAGCAGTACCTCCGCCTGCGCGGCTGAACGCGACGAGGACCGCGGACGCGGCGCCGACGTGCCGGTCGGCGCCGCGTTCCGTAGGTTCGGACGATGTCGACCGTGCGCCCGCCCACCTCGACGGCCGTCGGGCCGGACCAGCCCCAGACGCCGGACCGACCCGGTGAGCCGGACCGGACCGCACGCCGTCGTCCGCGCGGCTGGGACGACTACCTCGGGCGGCTCGCGCTGCGCAGCGCGCAGATCCTCATCGTCCTCCTGCTCGTCTCGGTGACCGTCTGGGGCCTGCGCCAGGTGTCCCTCCTGGTGATCCCCCTGCTCATCGCGACCCTCATCGCGGCGGCCGTGGCCCCCGTGGTCCGGTCCCTGCGGTCCCGCGGGTTGCACAACACGCTGGCGACCGTCGTCGCGATGCTCGTGGGCGTCGGGAGCCTCACGGCGGTGCTGTGGTTCGTGGGGCGCGCCATCCGGGCGGAGTGGTCCGAGCTGAGCGGCGCCGCGATGGACGGCTTCGACGAGCTCCAGCGGTGGCTCGTCGAGGGACCGCTCGGGCTCGACGAGCAGCAGATCGCCGATGCCCGCAGCCAGGTCACCGAGCTGGCCACGAGCGACGCCGTGCAGAGCGGCGCGGTCGCGGGGGCTACCGCCCTGGCC
>JACIXM010000456.1 GCA_014360395.1 Actinotalea sp. | reverse complement strand
CTCGAACGCGTCCTCGATCCCCGGGAGGCCGCCGAGGTCGAACGAACCGCCGGCGACGAGGGTGCCGTCCCTCGGGGTGAGCTGGATGGGCAGGTCCCCCACCTCGGGGAGCTGGTCGACGGGGAGCACGGCGGCGAGCTCGGCCGTCCGTGCCGTCGTCGGCTGGTCGGTGGCGACGCCGGTCAGCCGCACGGTGAGGTCCCGGAGGGTGACGCCCTCGAGAACGGCCTCAGGGGCCGCGATGTCGACCTGCTGCAGCTCCCCGCCGGCCACCTGCGTGAGGAACGGGAAGCCGCCGATCGTGACGTCGGGCGGGCTGTCCAGTCCCGGGATCTGCTGCTGGAGCTCGTCGGCGAGGGTCGCCTCTGCGCGGTCCCGCACCACGGTGTCCGCGACGACGGCGCCGCCCGCGAGCACGGTCACGACGGCGACGGTCCCGATCACGGCTCGTGCACCCATGAGCCGCACAGTAGGCACGGTCCCCCCGTGCCCGACAACCTGGCAGGTCCCCCAGGAGGTCGCCCGAAGGGGCCCTGTGCAGGAAGGCGACGGGCACCTAGCCTGGAATCTCCACCTCGACGACGAGGTCTGCCCGCGGGGGATCGGATGGGTCTGCTCTGGGTCCTGCTGCCGATGGCGGTCTTCTGCCTCCTCGGCGCCCTGCTCGTGCCCGAGGACCGCCCGTCGCGGGCGCTGCGCTGGGTCGGGCGCGGGTGCGCCCGGGCGGCGGGGTGGCTCACGGCTCCCGTGCGCACGGCTTGGCGCCGCCGGCGTCCACCGCCTCCGCCGCCCGCCCCGGACCCGTTCGAGGTGCTGTCGCTGCAGGTCCGGCTCGGCCTGCTCGCCGACCAGCTCCGGGTGCTGGAGAACGACCCGCAGGTGTTCGCGCGCGCCCGGCGGCTCATCGCCGTGCGTGCTGCGTACGACGCCCTCCTGGCCGAGGCCTGCCGGCTCGCCGGCGTGGAGCTCGAGGAGGACGAGGAGGAGGGCGCGCCGCCGGGCGGAGGACCGCGCCGGCTGGAGGGGCTGCCGACGGAGAACCGGATGACCGTCGTGTCCGACCACCAGCGGTTCCGGGAGGAGATGGAGCTGGCCTCCCGCGGCTGGTCCTGGTGAGGATCAGGCGCGCACGGTCAGCGTGCTGCCGCCGCCCGGGAGCCGGCGGACCTCGACCCGTTCGGCGATGGCCTGCTTGAGCGCCTCCACGTGGGAGACGACACCGACGACGCGCCCGCCGTCCCGCAGGCGGCTGAGCTCGGTCAGGACCACCTCGAGCGTCTCGGGGTCCAGGGTGCCGAACCCCTCGTCGACGAAGAGCGTGCCCAGCTCGGTGCCGCCCGCCTCGGCGGTCACGACGTCCGCGAGCCCGAGCGCGAGGCACAGGGAGACGTAGAAGGTCTCCCCGCCCGAGAGCGTCCGGGGGTCCCGCTCGCCGCCGGTCTGGTGGTCGAGCACCTTCATCGCCAGGCCCGTCCGTCGCGCCCGCACGGCCTCCTTCTCCTCGGACCGCACGAGCTCGAACCGTCCCGCGGACATCGTCGTCAGGCGGCCGTTGGCCGCGGCGACGACGTCCTCGAACCGGCGCGCGAGCACGTAGGTGGCGAGTGTCAGCTGCTTGACGTTGTCCGAGCCCGAGGCGGCCGCGAGGTTTGCCATCCGCACCACGGGCACCGCCTCCCGGCGCACCCGGTCCGCCGCGTCGACGGCGGCGCGGAGCCGCGCGAGCGCGTCCTGCGCCCCCCGGGCACGGTCCCGCAGCCGGGCTGCGGCAGCGGTCGCCTGCGTCGCCGCGGCGTCGGCGACGGCGTGCTCCTCCTGCGCACCGGTCACGTCCGCGACGGCGTCCTCGGGGAGGTCCCGCAGGGCGGGCTCGGCGAGCGCCGCCCGGACGCGGTGCAGGTCCCGCCCGTGCTCCTCGACCTGGCGGGTCCAGGCCGCCAGGACGGCGTCCGTCACGGCGGCGGTGCGGGCCGCGTCGGCCGAGTCCAGACCCGCGCGCTGGAGCGCGGCCGACAGCTCACGCCCGGCCCGGTCGGCACCGGCGGCCGCGGTCCGCGCGGCCGACGCCGCCGCGAGCCAGGCCTCGACGCGGCCGGCGCGCTCACGCACCTCCTCGACGCGCTCGGCGACGGACGGCCGACCGTCCAGCTCCGCGTCCACCGCGGCGGCGTCGCGGGCGAGCGTCTCCTGGAGGGCCTCGACCCGGGCGAGCTGCGCGGCCAGGCGCGCGCTGAGGTCGGCCGCCCGCTGGTCGAGGGCGACGGTCTCCTGCTCGTGCCGGACGACCGCCTGCTCCAGCTCGGTGCGCCGGCGGACCGCCGCCCGGGCGCGGTCGCGGGCGTCCTGGGCCCCCAGGAGCGCCGCCTTGGCCGCCGCCTGGTCCAGGCCCGCCGTCAGCGCCCGCCGCGCCTGGAGCTGCTCGCGCAGGCCGGCGAGCCGGGCGGAGACGGTGGCGACCGCCGCCTCGGCCGCGGTCCGCGCGGACTCCGCGGCCTCGACCTCCTCGGCCGTCACGTGGTCGGGTGCGCGCTGCGCGGGCGCGGGGTGCTCGGTCCCGCCGCAGACCACGCACGGCTCGCCCGCCTGCAGCCCGGCTGCGAGCTCGCCGGCGATCCCGGCCAGCCGGGCCGCGCGGACCGTCGCCTCGGCCGCGACCGCGGCGGCCGCCTCCTGCGCGACACGGGCCAGCTCGCCCGCGCACCGTTCGACCTCCACACCCCGGGCCGCGACGTCGTCCGCGGCGGCGAGCCGTTCCTCGGCGAGGGCGACGGCGTGCTCGGCCGCGGGCAGCCCCTCGGCCACCTCGCGGGTGGTCCCCAGCTCGCCCTCCAGCGCCCGACGTCGTGCGGGTCGCCCGGCGCGGTCGGTGGCCAGCGTCTGGAGCTCGACGTCCAGCGCCTGGGCGGCGGCGGTCCCGGTCGCGAGGTCAGCGCGCCGCTGCGGCAGGGCGCGCTCGAGCTCGACGAGCCGCTCCAGGACGGCGAGGGTGCCCGTGCACGCGTCCCGGGCGGGGACCAGCGCGTCCTCGACGGCGCCGTCGTGCGTGCCCACCGCGGCCCGCAGGTCCTCCGGCGCGCGCGCCTCGGCGGCGGACAGGGCGGCGCCCGCGGTCGCCAGCGTGCGGTCGGCCTCGGTGAGGGCGTCGACGTAGGGCAGGACCTGGGCCGCGCGGCGCGCCGCCGCGCAGCGTTCCTGCAAGCCAGCCACCTCGTCGGTGCGGCCGACCAGCGCGGCCTGCTCCTGGCGCAGGCGCGCTCGGAGCTCCAGCGCGGCGGCGAGGGCGCGGGCGTCGTCGAGCGCCTGCTGCGTGCGGGCGCACCGCTCGCGAGTCTCGGCGGCGACGGCGTCGGCCGCGGCGGCCGCGGCCGCGAGCGCGTCCGCGTGCTCGGTGGCGCGCTGCTCGACCTCGGGCCGCTCCCCCACGAGGCTGCTCCCGGCGAGCTCGGTCAGCTCGATCGCCGCGTCCTCGTCCAGGCCCGCGGCACCGCTGAAGGCCGCGGTCGCCTGCCGGACCCGGTCGAGCGCCTCCTCGACCTCCCGCTGGACCGCCGCGCGCATCCGCTCCAGCCGGACCTGGACCTGCTCGTAGATCCCGGTGCCGAAGACCTTCTGGAGCAGGCCGCGCCGGTCCTCCGGCTTGGCCCGCAGGAACGCGGCGAACTCGCCCTGCGGCAGGACGACCGTCTGGACGAACTGGTCCCGGTCCAGCCCCACGACCCGCTGCAGCTCCAGGCCGGCCTCGTCCAGACGGGAGGACAGCAGCTCGCCGGTGTCCGGGGCGTCCGCCGAGGCCAGCCGCCACAGGCGGACCCCGGCCTGCTGCGTCGTCGTCCCCGTGCCGCGCTGCTTGGGCCGCTGGTACGCCGGGGTGCGGCGGACGCGGTAGACCCCGGAGGACGTCTCCAGGACCAGGTCGACGAACGTCTCCACGTCCGGGGCCGCGTGCCCCGAGCGGAGCCGGTCCTCGCTCGCGTCCCGCGACGCGACCTTGCCGTACAGCGCAAACACGATCATGTCGATGAGCGTGGACTTCCCGGAGCCGGTCGGGCCCTCCAGCAGGAAGAGGCCGCCCGCGCCGAGCTCAGCGAGGTCGACGGTGTGCCGGCCCGGGAACGGGCCGACCGCCTGGAACGTCAGCGTGTGCAGGTACATCAGGCGCTCCGCTCCGCGGCGAGCACGTCCTCGTAGGCGCGGCGCAGCACGGCGAGCTCCTCCGGCGTCGGCGGTGCACCGGTGACGTGCTCGACGAAGTCCCCGGCGACCAGAAGGGGGTCGCTGGCACTCGTGACCACCTGCGCCCCCGCGCGCTCGGCCAGGACCGCCGGGCGGTGCTCCACGACGAGCGCGTGCGGGAAGCGGGCCTTGACCCGGGCGTACAGCTCCGGCGGGCGCGCGGCATCGGTGACGACGACACGCAGCCAGTCCTGCCGGTACGGCTCACCGGCCGCCCCGAGGAGGTCCTCCAGGGAGCCCGTCACCTCGGCCAGCCGGCGGGGCACCGGCGCCGGCACGAGCTCGGTCGACCGCACGCCGTCCGGCCCCAGGTCGACCAGGACCGTCGCCTTGCGCTGGCGCAGCTCGGAGAACGAGTACGCCAGCGGTGAACCCGAGTACTGCAGGACCGGGTCCGGGCCCCCGTCCGTACCCGCACCGCCACCGGGCGTGAACGCGATCCGCTGCGGCCCGTGGAGGTGACCCAGGGCCACGTAGTCCACGCCCGCGAACACGCCCGCGGGCACGGAGTCCACCCCGCCCACGCGGATGTCCCGCTCGGACTCCGAGGCCTGACCCCCGACGACGAACGCGTGCGCCATGACGACGCTGCGGGGTCGGCCCCCACCGCCCGAGGCGCGGGATGCGAGGTCCGCCCGGACCCGCCGCAGTGCCGCGGCCGTGACGGCCTCGTGCGACCGCGCCAGCGGCTCCCCCGCCGCCACGGTGGGGTCGCCCGCGGCCAGCACGTGCCGCGTGGCGTCGGGGTCGAGGTAGGGCAGGGCGTGCACGAGCACCGGACCGTCGTCGTCGGCCAGCTCGACGGGCGTGCCGACGTCGGCGACACGGGCGCGCACGTGCACGCCCTGGCGCAGCAGGTCCGCGCCGAAGCCGAGACGGACCGCCGAGTCGTGGTTGCCCGGGGTGAGGACGACCGTCGTCGTCCGCGCGAGGCGCGCGAGCGCGTCGGACAGGAGCGTCACGGCCTCCACCGGCGGGACCGCGCGGTCGTACACGTCCCCGGCGACGACCACCGCGTCGACCGCCTCCGCGGCCGCCAGCTCGACGAGGTGGTCGAGGTACGCGGCCTGGTGCTCGAGCAGGTCGACCCCGTGCAGGGTGCGACCGAGGTGCCAGTCGCTCGTGTGCAGGATCCGCATGGCCGCGACCCTAGGCGAGCCCACCGACACGACCGGCGAGCCCGCGCCGTCGTCGTCGGACGGGGACCGGAAACGCCGCGCCGGGCGCCGGGGCGGAACCGGCCGTCGGTGCGAGGATCCCCGGGTGAGATCGGCAGGGCCGGTCATGGCGCGACGTCGTCGGCCGATCCGGAGACCGTGCGCCGCCGACGGGGGCGCGGCAGGCACGTGAGCACGGTGAGCACGCCAGGAGCAGGGTGCGGCGGGAGATCCCCGCGGCGCCCGTGACGCAGGAGGACGCATGACACCCGAGAACGACCACCGGCTGCGGCTGGTCACCGACGGCGAGGTGACGTCGTCCGGCACGAGCGCCGTCGTCGACGGCCCGTTCGCCGGGCTGCGGACGGCCTTCCACGACCTCGACGAGTACGTCGCGCTGCCCCGGATGTCCGGCCTGGTCCTGTCCCCCGACGGCTCGCGCCTGGTCACCCAGGTCGCCACGCTCAACCACGACAAGACGAAGGTCCACACCGCGCTGTGGGAGGTCTACCCCACGCGCGCCCGGCCGGCGCGGCGCCTGACCCGCAGCGCGCAGGGCGAGTCCGGTGCCGCGTTCACGCCCGACGGCGACCTGCTGTTCACCTCCTCCCGCCCGGACGCCGACGCGACGGAGGACTCCGAGAAGCCGCTGGACAAGCCGGCCCTGTGGGTCCTGCCCGCCGGCGGCGGCGAGGCACGGATCGTCGCGACCCGGCCCGGCGGGGTGGGCGGGGTGAAGACCGCCCGGTCCTCCTACGCCGTCGTCTTCACCACGCAGATGCTGCCGAGCGCCAAGGACGGTGCCGACGACGAGCGGCTGCGCAAGGCCCGCAAGGACGCCAAGGTCAGCGCGATCCTGCACGAGGCCTACCCCGTGCGGTACTGGGACCACGACCTGGGCCCGGAGGCGCCCCACCTGCTCGGCTGGCACTTCTCCGCCGGCGACGACGTCGCCCGGTCGGTCGAGGTCGCCAGCCGCAGCACCGAGCACCTCAAGGTCTCCGACCTCACCCCCGCCCCCGGCGGCGCGCTGCGGGAGGCCGAGTACGACTTCAGCCCCGACGGCACGTTCGTCGTCTCGACCTGGGTCGTGCCGGGCGCGCGCGGTGTGCAGCGCAGCATCCTCGTGCGCCTGGACCTGGACACCGCCGAGCGGACCGTGCTCGTCGACGACCCGGAGGCCGACCTCGGCCGCCCGGTCATCTCCCCCGACGGGAGCGCCGTCGCCTACGTGCGCGAGTCCCTCGCCACGCCCGACGAGGCGCCCCGCGTGACCCTGCACCTCCTGCCGCTGGAGGGCGAGACCCGGGAGCCCGGGCGGCCGCGGCAGCTCGTCGCGGACTGGGACCGGTGGACCACGGGCCACCAGTGGCTGCCCGACGGCTCGGGCCTGGTCGTCACGGCCGACCAGGACGGCCGTTCCCCGGTGTTCACCATCGACCTGGCGGCGGACACGGTCGAGCAGCTCACCCACGACGACTCCGCGTACTCGGACCTTCAGGTCGCCCCCGACGCGAGCGTCGTCTACGCGCTGCGCTCGTCCTACCTCGCGCCGGCCCACCCGGTGCGGATCCACCTCGTCGCCGACGAGCACCGCGAGCGCGGCACGGTGACGGTGCTCCGCGCGCCGACGCCGCCGCCGACGCTGCCCGGCACCCTCACCGAGGTCCGCACGACCGCCGAGGACGGCACGGAGGTCCGCGGCTGGCTGGCCCTGCCCGACGGCGCCTCGGCCGAGACGCCCGCGCCGTTCCTGCTGTGGATCCACGGCGGGCCGCTCGGGTCGTGGAACGCCTGGTCCTGGCGCTGGAACCCGTGGCTGATGGTGGCCCAGGGGTACGCCGTCCTGCTGCCGGACCCCGCGCTGTCGACCGGCTACGGGCAGGACTTCGTCCAGCGCGGATGGGGCCGCTGGGGCGCCGAGCCGTACACCGACCTCATGGCGGTCACGGACGCGGCGCTCGCCCGCGAGGACGTCGACGCGACGCGGACGGCGGCGATGGGCGGCTCGTTCGGCGGGTACATGGCGAACTGGGTCGCGGGGCAGACGGACCGCTTCGACGCGATCGTCACGCACGCGAGCCTGTGGGCTCTCGACCAGTTCGGGCCGACGACGGACGCCGCCTACTACTGGGGCCGGGAGATGACGCCGGAGATGGCGGAGCGGTACTCCCCCCACCGGTACGTGGAGCGCATCGTCACGCCGATGCTCGTCATCCACGGCGACAAGGACTACCGGGTGCCGATCGGCGAGGGCCTGCGGCTCTGGTACGAGCTGCTGGCCTCCTCCGGCCTCCCCGCGGACGAGCGCGGCCGGTCCCCGCACCGGTTCCTGCTGTACCCGGACGAGAACCACTGGATCCTCACCCCGCAGCACGCGAAGGTCTGGTACCAGGTCGTCAGCGGGTTCCTGGCCCAGCACGTGCTGGGGCACGAGGCGCCGGACCTGCCGGAGACGCTGGGCTGACAGCGCGCCAGGGCCGGCCCCCACTCCCGGGGGCCGGCCCTGGTGCGTCGGTGCAGCCGGGCCGGCCCGGGCGGCGAAGAGTCAGGGCACGAGGACCGCGGGGCCGCCGTCGGTCGACTCCCGGGCGATCGCGTCCGCCATGCCGACCATCTCCAGGAGGTCCAGGAGCAGGTCGGGCGCGTCGCGCAGGACCAGCGGCAGGCCCTCGTCGTGACCGACCTTGTGCAGCTGGAGCACGAACGCCAGGCCCGAGGAGTCGATGAAGGTCAGGTCGCGCGCGTCGACCGTCACCGGCAGACCGCGCTGCAGGCACTGCACCATCGCCAGGCTCGCCTGGTCGCGCAGCGCGGCGTCGACCTCGCCCCACATCCGCACGAGCACGCGTCCCGCTGCCTCGCCGACCTCGATGCCGCCGACGTCGTCGCCCGGCGGCCCCGGTACCTCGTCACCCGGTCCCGTCGGCCGGGGCGCGGTGGGCGTGCTGAGCGCGGTCGTCGCGTCGTCGTCGGTCACGAAGGCCTCTCGATGGGGGTGGTCGTCCACCTGGTCAGACGTCCGGGCGGCCCCGGATGTTCCGTGGCCGCCCGGTGGAGCGTAGGCGCGGGCGCCGACACGCGCTCGCCGGGAGGCCCTCCACAGGCCGCTCACCTGGGACGACGCTCAGCGTCTCCTCAGTCCTGGGGCTCCGGGTCCGTGACGTCCGCCACCGTGGCGCCGAGAGCCAGGACCATCTTCGAGCCGTCCACCGTCGCGGCCACCCCGTGCGCCCCCGCGCCGATGGAGACGGCCCGTCCCGGGACCCGCGCGTCCGCGACGACCGGCCACCGCCGGGTCGACCCGAAGGGGGTGATCGTGCCGCGCTCGAACCCGGTGACCTCACGGGCGACGTCGGCGTCGGGCATCGACAGACGCGAGACCCCGAGGACCTCCCGCAGCCGCGGCCAGGCGATCTGCCGGTCGCCGGGGACGAGGACGAAGAGGTAGTCGTCCTCCCCGCGCCGCACGACCATCGTCTTGACGACCTGCGACGGGCTGACCTTCCGCGCAGCCGCCGCCTCGGCGAGGCTGCGCACCCGCCCGTGCCGCACGAGCCGGTAGCGCAGGCCGGACGCGTCCAAGGCGGCGACGGCGCGCGCCTCGCCGTCGCTGACCGGCCCACCGGCCGGGCCTCCCGTCGCACCGGGCGCCGGGGTCGCTGCAGGGTTCGGGGGCGTGTCGCTCACCGGACCATTCTGCTCCCGGGGCCGGGGGCGG
>JACIXM010000455.1 GCA_014360395.1 Actinotalea sp. | reverse complement strand
CATCTACGACGGCCAGGGCGACGTGTGCCAGCACCTGCCGGACGAGGGCATGCTCACGACGGTGCTCGTCCACGTCGACGGGGAGGTCGCCGGGTGCGGTGCGCTGCGTGACGGGGCCGCGTACGGCGCGGGGACGGCGGAGCTCAAGCGGCTGTTCGTCCGTCCGGCCTTCCGGGGCCGAGGGCTCGCGGGCGTCCTCGTCGAGGAGCTCGAGCGGTTCGCGCGGGAGAGCGGCGTGGAGCGGATCATCCTCGAGACGGGCGACCGGCTCACCGCCGCCATCGCGCTGTACTCCTCCCGCGGGTACGACCGCATCCCCAACTACGGGCCGTACGCCGACGACCCGACGTCGTTCTGCTTCACGCTCGACCTGCGCGGCGACGCCTGAGCGACGACGTCGCGGCCCCCGCCCCCGCGACCACCGCCCGTCAGGCGACGGTGAGCCCCAGGTGCGCGGCGAGGACCGGCGCGAGGGCGACGAGCTGCTCCTCGGTGATCGTGGCGCCGGACAGCCCCGCGACGCCGTCGACCCGGGAGAGGTCCGCGCCGCGGAGGTCGACGTCGCGCAGTGTCGCCCGGGTCAGGTCCAGGCGGCCGACGACGCAGTCCCGGACCACGAGGCGGGTGATCCGCGCCCCGGCGAGCTCGAGCTCCCCGATGACGCATCCGTCGAGCACGACGTCGGTGAGCTCCGCGTCGCGGAGGTTGACGTAGTCGAGCTTGCCGCCCCGCACCTCCACGCGCGTCAGCCTCGCGCCGTACCAGGGCAGCGCGCCGAGCCGGCAGTCGCGGACGACGACGTCCTGCCACGTCGAGTCGGGCGCGTGCAGCGTCCCCGCCCGGAGCCGGGAGAGCGTGCAGTCGACGAGCCGGACGTCGTCCAGCCGGACGTCCTCGACGTCGCAGTCGTCGAGCTCGCAGTCGGTGAACCGCGAGCCGGTCGCGTCCTGCTCCGTCAGGTCCAGCCCGGCGAACCGCTCCAGGTCGTGGTCCCCGCGGGGCGCCAGCGGCCCCGTCACGTCGGTGAGCTCCATGACCCGACTCTCCCACCACCCGACAGGGCAGGGGGCAGAGGGCAGGAGGTCGCGGGGCGCCGGGCAGGAGTTGTCAGGAGAGGGGGGTGACGCTGCCCGTCAGGTGCGGCGTGCCCTT
>JACIXM010000454.1 GCA_014360395.1 Actinotalea sp. | reverse complement strand
CGACGTCGCGGAGGCGGTCCTCGCGACGCCGTCGGCCCGGTAGACCCCCACCGGGGCGGGGGTCAGGCCTTGCGGCGTTCCTTGACCAGCGCCTTCTCCGGCACCGGCATGTCCCCGCTGGCCCGCAGGCGGCGGTAGTACTCCCGCGCCTCGTCCTGCCGCTCGGCCTCGACGCCCGTGGCGATCTCCGCACGGACGTGCTCGGGCGCGAGGCCGAACGCGTCGACGAGGTCCTGGGCGTGGGGCCGCAGGCGGCGCAGCAGCCGCTCGACGTAGGAGGTCACGGTGCGCGCCCGGCCCGCCGAGAGGCGCCCGTGGATGAGGTACCAGGCCAGGTTCCGCTCGATGACCGTGAGGCCGAAGAGGTCGCGCAGCCAGGTGAGCACCTGCTGCGTGCCCTCGTCCTCGACCTTCGCCAGGCCGGCGGTGAAGCCCTCCCACAGCAGCAGGTCGGCGTGGGCCCGCGCGGCCTCGATCATCGCGTGCTGGTGCTCGTTGACGATCTCGGCGGCGACCTCGCGGGACGCCTTCTGCGCCGGGCGCAGGCCCTGGGCGAGCTCCTCGACCATCGTCTCGACCCGGTCGGTGAGCAGCTCGCGCTGGGTCTCCGCGTCCCGCAGGTGCCCGACCGAGCGGCGGACGTCGCCGCCGTCGGCGAGGGTCTGCACGACGCGCGCCAGCGGGGTGCGGTGCAGCGCCGCGTCGGCGGCGCGGCCGGCCATGTAGCGGGCCATCGCCCCGGCGTCGGCACCCTTGAAGTGGGCGGCGAAGTCGGCGAGGAGGCGCTTGGCGACGAGCTGGAGCAGCACGGTGTTGTCGCCCTCGAACGTCACGTAGACGTCCATGTCGGCGCGCAGGCCGGTCATCCGGTTCTCGGCGAGGAAGCCCTGTCCCCCGCACGCCTCCCGACTCGCCTGGAGCACGTCGAGCGCGAGCCACGTCGACGACGGCTTGAGCGCCGCGGCGATCGTCTCGAGGTTCTCCCGGTCCTCGTCGGTGTCGGACGCGCCGGAGAAGACGCCGTCGAACGCCTGCAGCAACCGCTCGTGGGCGAACGCGGCGGCGTAGGTGTTCGCCAGGCGCGGCAGCAGGCGGCGCTGGTGCTCGGCGTAGTCGAGCAGCACGACCTCGTCGTGGCCCGGGCCGGCGAACTGGCGGCGCTGGTTGCCGTAGGTCACCGCGACCGTCAGGCCGATCTTCGCGGCGTTGACCGCGGCGCCGTCGAGGGAGACGCGTCCCTGGACCAGCGTGCCGAGCATGGTGAAGAAGCGGCGGCCCGGGCTCGCGATGGGCGAGGAGTAGGTGCCGTCCGCGGCGACGTCGCCGTAGCGGTTGAGCAGGTCACGGCGCGGGACGCGGACCTGGTCGAAGTGCAGGCGGCCGTTGTCGATGCCGTTGAGCCCGCCCTTGAGGCCGTCGTCCTCCCCGCCGATGCCCGGGAGGAACTCCCCGGTCCGCGGGTCGCGGATGGGGACGTAGAAGGCGTGGACGCCGTGGTCGACCGGCTGCTCGCCCCGGCGGGCGGTGATGAGCTGCGCGAAGACGACGGCGGCCGTGCCGTGCAGGGCGGCGTTGCCGAGGTAGTCCTTCCACGCCGCCCGGAACGGCGTGTGGATGACGAACTCCTCGGTGTCCGGGTCGTACGTCGCCGTCGTGCCGATGCTCGACACGTCCGAGCCGTGCCCGGTCTCGGTCATCGCGAACGCGCCCGGCACGTCGACCGACATCGCGCCCGGCAGCAGCCGGTCGTGGTGGTCCTCGGTGCCCAGGTGCAGGATCGCCGAGGCGAACAGACCCCACTGCACCCCCGCCTTGATCTGCAGGGACGGGTCGGCGGTGATGACCTCCTCGAACCGCGCGAGGCTGCCGCCGTGGTCGTCGGCGCCGCCGAGGCGCTCAGGGAAGGCCCGCAGCACGTCGCCCTCGCGGGCGAGGATGCGCAGCTGCTCGAGCACCCGGTCGCGGTGCGCCGGCATCGGCAGGCTCTCGTCGCGGTGCAGCCGCGGGTCCCGCAGGAAGGCCCGCGCCTCGCGCCGGATCTCGGCCCACCGCCCGAGCAGGACCTGCTCCAGGTGCGCGACGTCGATCGTCGCGTCGGGCTCGGCGTCGGGGGTCGTGGGGCGCTTCTCGCTCAGGATCGTCATGACGGCTCCTCGTCGTCGAGGTGGACAGGTCCGGGGTCAGGAGGGGTGGAAGGTCCGGGGTCGGGCGGGGTGGGACGGGAGAGGCTGCCGACCGGTCCGGCCCACAGCCACGCGGTGACGCGCTCGGCGAGCTCGTCGGCCGTCGGGGCGCCGGGCTCGTCGCGGTGGGCGAGCCACCAGTCGCCCGCGCCCTTGACGAAGCCGACGGCGCCCGCCGCCCAGACGTCGGCCGGCTGCCCGTCGAGCACCGAGGTGCCGCCGCGGCCGTGCAGCAGCGCGACGAAGGGCCGGGCGATGATCGTCGCGATGTCGTCCAGGAAGCGGTTCAGGGTGACCGACGACCCCTCCGCGACCGGCCGGGTGACGAACCAGTAGACGCTCGGCGAGCCGTCGATCATCTCCAGGTACGCCTCGATCATCGAGCGCAGCCCGTCGCGCGGTGTGCTCGCGGCGCTGACCGCCTCGTCGAGGCGGGCGTGCATGTCGTCCAGCACGACCTCGCCGACCGCGGCCTGCAGGCCGCTCTTGTCGACGAAGTACCGGTAGACGATCGACTTCGACGTGCCCGCCTCCGCGGCGATCTCGTCCATCGACACGTCCGGGCCGCGCAGGTGCACGGCCTTGCGGGCGACGCGGGCGAGCTCGGCCCGCCGGGCGGCGCGGTGCAGGTCCCAACGACGCGAACGGCCGTCGACCGTCTCCGCGGCGGGACCGCGGTCGGGAGTGTCGCCGCCCGACCGGGGGGTGGTGTCGGGGGCACGGGTCGCCCCACCGGTGGCCTGCACCGGTGCGTCCTCTCCCTGCGGCAGCGTCGCCGTTGTGACCCGACTCACGAAACCGACGGTATCAGGTACTGTCGGTGTCAGACAGTTCCGGAGGCCCACGGAGCCTCCGCTCGGCTCAGCACGAGCTCAGTGACGAGAACGCAGCGAACGAGAGGGAGTCCGCGATGGCGGCACGCGAGACAGGCAGACCCGGGACGACGGCGGGGAGCGGCCGCGGGGCCGACGGTGCGACGAGCGGCGGCCCGCGCCGCGCCGTCGTCGTCGGTGGCAACCGGATCCCGTTCGCCCGGGCGGGCGGACCGTACGCGCACAGCTCGAACCAGGACATGCTCACCGCGGCGCTCGAGGGCCTCGTCGCCCGGTTCGGGCTCGCCGGCGAGCGCATCGGCTCCGTCGCCGCGGGCGCGGTGCTCAAGCACTCCCGCGACTTCAACCTCACCCGCGAGGCGGTGCTCGGCTCGGCGCTGTCCCCCACGACGCCCGCCTACGACGTGCAGATGGCGTGCGCGACCGGCATGGAGACGGTCGTCGGGCTCGCGAACAAGATCCGCCTCGGGCAGCTCGAGTCCGCGATCGCCGGCGGCGTCGACTCCGCCTCGGACGCCCCCATCGCGGTCAGCGAGCCACTGCGCCGGATCCTGCTCGACCTGGCCCGCGCGAAGACGCCGCAGCAGAAGCTCAAGGCCGTCTCCCGGCTGCGGCCCGCGCACCTCGCGCCGTCGGCCCCGACGACGGGCGAGCCGCGCACCGGGCTGTCCATGGGCGAGCACCAGGCGCTGACGACGGCGGCGTGGGGCGTGACCCGCGAGGCGCAGGACGAGCTCGCCGCCGCGAGCCACCACCGCCTCGCCGCCGCGTACGAGCGCGGCTTCTTCGACGACCTGCTCACCCCGTACCGCCGCCTGACCCGCGACGCGAACCTGCGCGCCGACACGTCGGTGGAGAAGCTCGGCGGCCTCAAGCCGGTGTTCGGCAAGACCCTCGACACCCCGGCGACGATGACGGCCGGCAACTCCACGCCGCTGTCCGACGGCGCCTCGGCCGTCCTGCTCGCGAGCGACGACTGGGCCGCCGAGCACGGGTTCACGCCGCTGGCGACGGTCGTCGACGCCGAGGCCGGTGCCGTCGACTTCGTGCACGGCACCGACGGTCTGCTCACGGCCGGCACCTACGCCGTCGCGCGCCTGCTGGAGCGCAACGGCCTGGGCCTGGAGGAGTTCGACCTCTACGAGATCCACGAGGCGTTCGCCTCGACCGTGCTGGTCAACCTCGCCGCCTGGGCGGACGAGGAGTTCTGCCGCGAGCGGCTCGGCCTGCCCGGGGCGCTCGGCACCGTGGACCGCGACCGGCTCAACGTCACCGGGTCCTCCCTCGCCGCCGGGCACCCCTTCGCGGCCACCGGCGGGCGCATCGTCGCCACCACGGCCAAGCTGCTCGCCGAGCGCAAGGCGGCCGGCGGCGGCACGCCCCGTGCCCTCATCTCCGTCTGTGCCGCCGGCGGCCAGGCCGTCACCATGATCATGGAGGCAGCGTGACCGACACGTACCTGAACCTCGTCAACTCCGGGTTCACGAAGAAGCTCGCGAAGCAGCTCGGCCTGCCGCGCCCCGCGGTGCTGCGCCGCCACCGGCCCGGCGCACCGCTCGTGCCCGGCCCCGTGCTCGTCCTGCACGACGACGCCTCGGACCCCGACGCCGACGCCCTCGCCACCCGGCTGCTGGAGTGGGACCTCGACGTGCGCCGGCACGCGACCGGGGACGACCGGTTCGGCGCCGTCGTCGTCGTGCTCACCGAGGCCGCGACGCCGGAGGCGCTCAGCGCGCCGATGCTCGCGCTCGGCCCGGTCCTCAAGCGGCTCGCACCCGGCGGGCGCGTCGTGACGGTGTCGCGACCGGCGGCCTCGGCGGGGTCCGCCGCCGCTGCGGCGACCCGGCAGGGTGTCGACGGCGCGCTGCGCTCCCTCGCCAAGGAGCTGCGCGGCGGCGCGACCGGCAACGGCATCGTCGTCGCCGACGGCGTGCCGGTGACGGCGCCGTCGGTGGCGGGCGCGCTGCACTTCCTCCTGTCCGGCCGGTCGGCGTACGTCGACGGCCAGCTCCTGCCGGTCACCTCCGACGCCGGGACGCTGCCGGCGGACCCGGACCGACCGCTGGACGGGCGCGTCGCCGTCGTCACCGGGGCCGCGCGCGGCATCGGCGCGGCGATCGCGCGCGTGCTCGCCCGGGACGGCGCGACCGTCGTCGTCGTGGACGTGCCCGCCGCGGGCGACGCGCTGGCCAAGGTTGCCAACGAGGTCCGGGGCAGCGCGCTCCAGCTCGACATCACCGCCGACGACGCCGCTACCCGCCTCCTGCAGCACGTGCGCTCCCGGCACGGCCGGCTCGACGTCGTCGTGCACAACGCCGGGATCACGCGGGACAAGCTGCTGGCGAACATGACGGCGGAGAAGTGGGACCCGGTCGTGGGGGTCAACGTCGTCGCGCCGATGCGCATCACGCAGGGGCTCCTCGACGCCGGGGCGCTGGGCGACGGGTCGCGCGTGGTGTGCCTGGCCTCGACGAGCGGCATCGCGGGCAACCGCGGGCAGACGAACTACGCGGCGTCCAAGGCGGGCGTCGTCGGGTTCGTCGCGGCGTCGGCGCCGGCGCTGGCGCAGGTGGGCGGCACGATCAACGCCGTCGCCCCCGGCTTCATCGAGACGGACATGACGGCGCGCATCCCGTTCGCGACGCGGGAGGTCGCCCGCCGGCTCAGCTCGCTGCAGCAGGGTGGCCAGCCGGTCGACGTCGCGGAGACGATCGCGTTCCTCGCCTCGCCGCAGGCCGCCGGCATCTCCGGGGAGACCCTTCGGGTGTGCGGGCAGAACATGGTGGGCCGATGAGCGGCGGTGCGGACCCCGGCGCGCCCGGGACGAGCGGCCGCGTCGTCGAGCTGATCGCGCCGCCGTCGGCGTCCGCGCTCTACGGCCGGGCGATCACCGGTTCGGCGCGTGCCGCCGTCGGCCGCCGCTCGAGCGTGCGGGCCGAGGACCTGCCGCGCACGCGCCTGGCGCTGCGCGGCGTGACGGCGGACGCGGGGCACCTCACCGACTACCAGCACCTGCTGGGTGAGAGCGCCGACGACGTGCTGCCCGCCGGGTTCGTCCACGTCCTGGCGTTCCCCGTGGCCACGGCGCTGCTGGTGCGCCCGGAGTTCCCGCTGCCGCTGCTGGGGATGGTGCACGTCGCCAACCGCGTCGAGCAGCGCCGGGCGCTGCGGCTCGGGGAGACGCTCGACGTCGAGGTGCACGTGCGGGACCTCACGGCGCACCGCGCGGGTGTGACGGTCGACGTCGTCGCGGAGGTCTCCGTCGACGGCGCCGTGGCGTGGGAGGGGGTGTCGACGTACCTGGCGAAGGGGGTCCGGCTCGCGGGGGCCGAGCGGCCGTCGGGTGACCGGCCGGCCTTCGTGGCGCCGGTGCCGACGGGCCAGTGGCGGTTCGGCGCGGGCGAGGGCCGGGCGTACGCGGCGGTGTCCGGCGACCGGAACCCGATCCACACGAACCGGCTCGCGGCCAAGGCGTTCGGCTTCCCGCGCACCATCGCCCACGGCATGGACACAGCGGCCCGGGCGCTGGCCGCCGTCGGCCCGGCGCGCGGCGACGCGTACCGGTGGGAGGTCGAGTTCGCCAAGCCGGTCCTGCTGCCGTCGACCGTGGCGGTCCGGGTGGCCCCCGAGGCCGACGGCTTCGCCTACGCCGTGTGGAACGCGAAGAAGGGCACGCCGCACCTGACGGGCAGCGTCACCCCCCTCTCCTGACAACTCCTGCCCGGTGCCCCGCGACCTCCCTGCCCTCTGCCCCCTGCCCTGTCGGGGGGTGGGAGAGTCGGGTCATGGAGCTCACCGACGTGACGGGGCCGCTGGCGCCCCG
>JACIXM010000453.1 GCA_014360395.1 Actinotalea sp. | reverse complement strand
GGGGGTGGTCGCGGTGTCTCGACGGCAGATGGTGGCGCTCGGGGGCGTCGTCGTGCTGCTGCTGGCCGCCTGCGCTCCCGGCGCCAACGACGTCGCCGGGAGCCCCGACCTCGCCGGAGCGGGTCCGTACGGGTTCTGGTGGGGGCTGTGGCACGGGCTCATCGCCCCGGTCACCTTCATCGTGTCCCTCTTCAGCGACGGCGTCGGGGTCTACGAGATCCACAACACCGGCGGGTGGTACGACTTCGGCTTCCTCCTGGGCCTGTCCATGGTGTTCGGGGGTCCCGGCGGCGCGGCGGCGCGCGGGCGTCGCTGACGCATGCCGCCTGGTGGGCGCGCCCCCGCAGGGTCAGGCGGCCCGGGTACTCTGGCGCCGCATCCGGGGGAACGCCGACGCGGGCTGCCCGGGCGCCCCGTCTGTCCGACCCCGTCCGGCCCCTGCGCCAGACCCAGCACCGGGAGCACCTCGTGGGACGTGTCGTCGTCGATGTGATGCCGAAGCCCGAGATCCTCGACCCGCAGGGCAAGGCCGTCGCGGCCGCGCTGCCGCGGCTCGGGTTCCACGGGTTCACCGGCGTCCGCCAGGGCAAGCGGTTCGAGCTCGAGGTCGAGGGCCCGGTGACCGACGAGGTGCTGGAGCAGGTCCGCAAGGCCGCCGAGACGCTCCTGTCGAACCCCGTCATCGAGGACGTCGTCCGGGTCGCGCCGGCGGAGGAGCACGACGGGACGCCGGCGTGACCGGCGGGACCGTGACCGGTCGCGGCGCCGGCGTGCCGCAGCTGACGGGCGCCCGGATCGGCGTCGTCACCTTCCCCGGGACGCTGGACGACCGGGATGCGGCGCGGGCCGTCCGGCTCGCCGGCGGTGAGGCCGTCTCCCTCTGGCACGCCGACGCCGACCTGCACGGCGTCGACGCGATCGTCCTGCCGGGCGGCTTCTCCTACGGCGACTACCTGCGGGCCGGCGCGATCAGCCGGTTCGCGCCGGTGATGGACCGGATCGTCGACGCCTCCCGCGGCGGCATGCCCGTCCTCGGCATCTGCAACGGCTTCCAGGTGCTCGCCGAGGCGCACCTGCTGCCCGGCGCGATGATCAAGAACGACCACCGGGCGTTCATCTGCCGCGAGCAGGTCCTGGCGGTGGAGAACGTCGACACCGCCTGGACCCGCGACTTCGCCCAGGGCGAGCGCATCACCATCCCGCTGAAGAACCAGGACGGGCAGTTCGTCGCGGACGAGCGCACGCTCGACGAGCTCGAGGGGGAGGGCCGCGTCGTCTTCCGCTACGAGGGCTGGAACCCCAACGGCTCGCGCCGCAACATCGCCGGCATCTGCAACGCGGACGGCAACGTCGTCGGGCTCATGCCCCACCCCGAGCACGCGGTGGAGAAGGGCTTCGGCCCGGACGGTCCCGACGGCCCCCGCACCGGCACCGACGGTCTGCGCTTCTTCACCTCGGTCCTGTCGACCCTGGTCCGTCGGCCCGCCGCGTGACGGCGCGGACCGACCAGGACGTCGCCCTCACGCACGTCCCGTGGACGGACCCGGTCGCGCGGGCGCTCCGGACCGAGCAGCAGACCGAGATCGAGGGCATCTACGACGGCCAGGGCGACGTGTGCCAGCACCTGCCGGACGAGGACATGCTCACGACGGTGCTCGTCCACGTCGACGGGGAGGTCGCCGGGTGCGGTGCGCTCCGTGACGGGGCCGCGTACGGCGCGGGGACGGCGGAGCTCAAGCGGCTGTTCGTCC
>JACIXM010000452.1 GCA_014360395.1 Actinotalea sp. | reverse complement strand
GCGGGGAGGTCGCTGCCCTCGTCGTCGTCGAGGCCGTGGCACGCCTGCTCCCGGGCGTGGTGGGCAACCCCGACTCCCTCGTCGAGGAGTCGCACGGCGCTGCCGGACTGCTGGAGTACCCCGTGTTCACCCGGCCGCCGCAGTGGCGTGGGCACGACGTCCCGGAGGTGCTCCTCAGCGGCCACCACGCGCGCATCGCGCGCTGGCGCCGCGACCGGGCCCTGGAGCGCACCGCCGCGCGCCGGCCCGACCTGCTGCGCCGGCTGCCCGTCGCCGAGCTGGACGCGGCGGACCGGCGGGTCCTGACGGACCTGGGCTGGTCCGTGACCGGGCCGTCCCCGGAGCCCCCGGCCTCTGCCGTCGATCACGGGGACGCACCGGGCTGAGCCTGTGGCAGAATGGCCGGTCGGTGTGCGTCGGCCGCGTCTCTGCCACAGGGGAGACGGTCCACGGCCCGGCCCCGTGCGAGCACAGGGCCGGCACACGACCCGATCCGACGAGGCGGCCCGTCCGCCCGTGACGACGTGCCTGACCTGTGGCAGGGCGGAGGAGTGACCAGCATGCACATTCTCGACTCGGTCGACGCGGCCTCGCTGCGGTCCGACATCCCGGCGTTCCGCCCGGGCGACACCGTCAAGGTCAACGTCAAGGTCGTCGAGGGCAACCGCTCGCGCATCCAGGCGTTCCAGGGCGTGGTCATCCGCCGCCAGGGCGGCGGGGTCCGCGAGACCTTCACCGTCCGGAAGATCAGCTTCGGCGTCGGCGTGGAGCGCACGTTCCCCGTGCACTCCCCGACCCTGGAGTCGATCGAGGTCGTCACCCGCGGTGACGTGCGTCGCGCGAAGCTGTACTACCTGCGCGCCCTCCGCGGCAAGAAGGCCAAGATCAAGGAGAAGCGCGAGACCCCGGCGCCCCGGTGACGTCGGACGGTCCGACGACGGGCGGTCATCCCTCGGGATGGCCGCCCGTCGGCGTCGGTCCCCAGGACACCGACACGACGCGCGCCGGGATCGGCTCGGGTGGTGCCCACCGCGCCCCGGGACCCGCCCGGCACGGCGCGGGCCGACCCCCCGGACGTGGCACAGTGGGGTCCGTGACGTCCCGCCCAGCTGCTGAACC
>JACIXM010000451.1 GCA_014360395.1 Actinotalea sp. | reverse complement strand
GGCGGCAGACGTGGCGTGGGGCATGCGCCCAGGCTGCCGCCGTCGGAGCGGGGTGCGCGGCCCGGTCCCCGGGCGTTGTGGACGGGTGCGCGCCGTCACGGTCGGTGGGCGACCGAGCCGTCGCGACGGTCTGCGGCCGGTCCCTGGCTGGCGGGCAGCGCAGCACGGGCAGCCGGCCACGTCCGGTAGCATGGCGGGGCGCCCGGTCCTCCGGGTGACATCGCACGCCATTCTTCCGCTGCTCGCGCCCTGGGCGCGGCACGGGGCGCGCGCCGACGACGGTCCGGGACCACTGCGTGGTGCCGGTGTCGGTGCCGCATGGCGTCAGGGGTGACCGGCACAGGGTCGGTCACCGACAACCGGATCGCGGGCCGCGACGTGTCGTGTGCCCGCCTGCACTTGCGCCGCCCGCAGCCGGGCGGCGCCGGAAGGACGTGCCATGGCCGTCGTGACCATGCGCCAGCTGCTCGAGAGCGGTGTCCACTTCGGGCACCAGACCCGCCGGTGGAACCCGAAGATGAAGCGCTTCATCTTCACCGAGCGCAACGGCATCTACATCGTCGACCTGCAGCAGTCGCTGTCGTACATCGACCGTGCCTACGAGTTCGTCAAGGAGACCGTCGCCCACGGCGGCACCATCCTCTTCGTCGGCACCAAGAAGCAGGCCCAGGAGCCCGTCGCGGAGCAGGCCGCGCGCGTCGGCATGCCCTACGTCAACCAGCGCTGGCTCGGTGGCATGCTCACCAACTTCACCACGGTGAACAAGCGCCTCCAGCGCCTCAAGGAGCTCGAGGAGATCGACTTCGACGACGTGGCCGGCAGCGGCTACACGAAGAAGGAGCTCCTCATCATGCGTCGCGAGCGGGACAAGCTCGCCAAGACGCTCGGCGGCATCCGTGACATGGCCAAGGTGCCCTCGGCCATCTGGGTCGTCGACACCAACAAGGAGCACCTCGCCGTGGACGAGGCGCGCAAGCTCGGGATCCCGGTCGTCGCGATCCTCGACACGAACTGCGACCCGGACCTCGTCGACTACCAGATCCCGGGCAACGACGACGCGATCCGCGCCGTCACGCTGCTGACCCGCGTGATCGCGGACGCCGCCGCTGAGGGCCTCATCGCCCGGCACTCCGGCCGCCAGGCCGCGACCGAGGGCGCGGACGCCTCCTCCGAGCCGTTGGCCGAGTGGGAGCGCGAGCTCCTCGCCGGTGGCGGCGACGCCGGTGCCGCGACGCAGACCGAGCCGTCGGCGCCGGCCGGCCCCGAGGACGTCACCGTGCCGCCGACCGCGTCGGCCGTCGCGACGGACGACCTGCCCGCCGACAACGACGCGGCTGCCGCCCAGGTCGAGAGCCCGGTCGAGGCGATCGGCACGACCGCCGCCGCGGGCGAGGCGCCGACCGGCCAGGACGCCGCGCCGGCCGCCGAGGCCGACGGCGCCTCCGAGCCGACCGCCGAGGGCACCACCACCGCCGGCTGACCCCAGGAGGCTGCCCGCCGCCCGGCGCGGCGGGCAGCCGCTCCGGTCGCCCCGG
>JACIXM010000450.1 GCA_014360395.1 Actinotalea sp. | reverse complement strand
CCTCGACGCACTGAGGTCACCCGGTCGCCCGGCTGGACCGGCCCCACGACGCCGGTCCGGTGCTGTCAGCCGACGAGCGCGTCCGCCGCCTCCTCGAAGGCCACCGTGTGCGCGTCGACGTCCGCGTCGGAGGTCGCCGGGCTCATCAGCGCCATGTTGTGGAACGGCGTGAGCAGGATCCTCCGGTTCAGCGCCTGCAGGTGCAGGTACTGCTGGAGCTCGAAGTCGTCCGCCGCGGCCGCGGCGGCGCCGTCGTGCGGCGGCTGGGGGGAGAAGGCGTACTCGGCGCGGCAACCCAGGCGCGTGACGTGCCACGGGAGGCGGTGGGCGTCGAGCACGCCCTGCACGCCGTCCGTCCACGCGACCGCGAGCTGGTCCATGTGCCCGAAGACGTCGTCGGTCAGCACCTCGGTCAGCGTCGCCCGCATCGCCGCCAGGGACAGCGCGTTGCCGGCCAGCGTCCCGCCCACGCCGCCGACGTCGATGTCCTCGAGCTCGACGGACCGCACGACGCGCTCCGCGAGCTCGCTGGTCATGCCGAAGGCGCCGGAGGGGATGCCACCGCCGATGGTCTTGCCGATGACGACGACGTCCGGGTCCAGGCCCCAGGCCCGGGTGCAGCCGCCCGGGCCGGCGCACAGCGTGTGCGTCTCGTCGATCACCAGGAGCGCCCCGTGCCGGCGGGTCATCTCGCGCAGCGCCGCGTGGTAGCCGGGGTCGGGCAGCACGATGCCGATGTTCGTCATGGCGGGCTCGAGCAGGACCGCGGCGACGGTGCCCGTCGCCAGCTCCCGCTCCAGTGCGGCCAGGTCGTTGAACGGGACGACGGCGGTGGTGAGGGCGGGGTCCACCGGGGCGCCGATGTTCCCGCGCCGGGCGACGACCCGGCCCTGCTCGTCGAGCGTCGCGAACGTCTCGTCGACGCTGCCGTGGTAGCAGAAGTCGATGACGGCGACGCGGGGCCGGCCGGTCACCTGACGGGCGTAGCGGATGACGTGACGGTTGGCGTCGGTGGCCGTCAGGGTGAACTGCCACTGGTCGACCGCGGGCGAGCCGGTGCCGAAGCGCCGCGTCAGCTCCTCGGCCACCAGCGCGGCGTCGGCCGTCGGCAGCATCGTGGTGATGCCGCGCGCCGCCTGGTCGCGGACGGCGCGGACCGTCGCGGCCGGGGAGTGCCCGACCATCGCCCCCGTGTCGCCCAGGCAGAGGTCGATGTGCTCGTGGCCGTCGGCGCACGTGAAGTGGGCGCCCGACGCCTCGGTCACGTGCACCGGGAAGCCGCCCGGCCACTTCGCCATCCACGACATCGGGACCCCGAGCGGCATGTGCGCGCGGCCCCGCCGGGCCAGGTCCGCGCACGCCGGGTGATCGGCGGCGAACCGCTCGGTCTCGCGCCGGTGCGCCGCGGCGAGGCGGTCGCGGTCGATCACCGGCGCGCCGGTGCTGACGGTGTCGGTCATGAGGTCTCCAGGGGCTGACGGGTAGGGATCAGGCGCCGGCGAGGACGGCCTGCTCGAGCACCTCGATGCCCTCGAGCAGCAGGTCCTCCCCGATGACGAGGGGCGGCAGGAGGCGCAGCACGTTGCCGTAGGTGCCGCAGGTCAGGACGAGCACGCCCTCGGCGGCGCAGGCGCGGGCGATCCGGGCGGTCTCGGCCGGGTCGGGCTCCAGCGTGCCCGGCCGGGTGATCTCGACGGCGAGCATCGCGCCGCGCCCGCGGACCTCCGCCACCTGGGGGGCCCGCTCGGCGAGCGCCCGCAGCCGGGGGACGACCAGCTCCTCGATCCGACGGGCGGCGCCGGCCAGGTCCTCGCGCTCGTACATCTCGATCGTGGCGAGCGCTGCGGCGCACGCGGCGGGGTTCCCGCCGTAGGTGCCCCCCAGGCCCCCGGCGTGGACGGCGTCCATGAGCTCGGCCCGGCCGGTCACGGCGGCCAGCGGCAGGCCGCCGGCGATCCCCTTCGCGGTGGTGACGAGGTCCGGGACCACGCCCTCGTGGTCGCAGGCGAACATCGCGCCGGTCCGGGCGAAGCCCGTCTGGATCTCGTCGGCGACGAGGAGGACGCCGTGCTCGCGGCACCAGCGCTCCAGCGCGGGCAGGAAGCCCGGCGCCGGGACCACGAAGCCGCCCTCGCCCTGGATGGGCTCGACGACCACGCAGGCGACCTGGTCCGCGCCGACCTGCTTCTCGATGACCGA
>JACIXM010000045.1 GCA_014360395.1 Actinotalea sp. | reverse complement strand
AGTCCGGGCCCTCGTCGACGTCACTTGACGATCTTCGTCACCTTGCCGGAGCCCACGGTGCGGCCACCCTCACGGATGGCGAAGCCGAGGCCCTCCTCCATGGCGATCGGCTGGATCAGCTCGACCGACATCTCGGTGTTGTCGCCGGGCATGACCATCTCGGTGCCCTCGGGCAGCGTGATGACGCCGGTGACGTCGGTGGTGCGGAAGTAGAACTGCGGGCGGTAGTTCGAGTAGAACGGGTTGTGCCGGCCGCCCTCGTCCTTGGCGAGGATGTAGACCTGCGCCTCGAAGTTGGTGTGCGGGGTGATCGAACCCGGCTTCACGACGACCTGGCCGCGCTCGACGTCCTCGCGCTTGATGCCGCGGAGCAGGAGGCCGCAGTTCTCGCCGGCCCACGCCTCGTCCATCTGCTTGTGGAACATCTCGATGCCCGTGACCGTGGTCTTCTGCGCCGGGCGGATGCCGACGATCTCGACCTCGGAGTTGATCGCGAGCTTGCCGCGGTCGACCTTGCCGGTGACGACGGTGCCACGGCCCGTGATGGTGAAGACGTCCTCGATCGGCATGAGGAACGGCTTGTCCATGTCACGCACCGGCTCCGGCACCGACTCGTCGACGGCCTCGAGCAGGTCCTCGACCGACTTGACCCACTGCGGGTCGCCCTCGAGCGCCTTCAGGCCCGAGACGCGGATCACCGGCGCCTCGTCACCGTCGAAGCCCTGCGACGACAGGAGCTCACGGACCTCCATCTCGACGAGCTCGAGGATCTCCTCGTCGTCGACCATGTCGGACTTGTTGAGCGCCACGAGCAGGTAGGGCACACCGACCTGGCGGGCGAGCAGCACGTGCTCACGCGTCTGGGCCATCGGGCCGTCCGTCGCGGCGACCACCAGGATCGCGCCGTCCATCTGGGCGGCACCGGTGATCATGTTCTTGATGTAGTCGGCGTGACCCGGCGCGTCGACGTGCGCGTAGTGGCGCTTCTCGGTCTGGTACTCGACGTGCGCGATGTTGATCGTGATACCGCGCTGCTTCTCCTCCGGCGCCTTGTCGATCTCGTCGAACGGCGTGAAGGGGTTCAGGTCGGGGTACTTGTCGTGCAGCACCTTCGAGATGGCAGCGGTCAGCGTCGTCTTGCCGTGGTCGACGTGACCGATGGTCCCGATGTTGACGTGCGGCTTGGTCCGCTCGAACTTGGCCTTCGCCACTGGTGTCCTCCTCGGACTGGGTAGTTGTGCCGAACGGTGCAGGTGCCGGATGACGCCTGCGGGGCGTTGCGGTCGCTACAGGTTGATGGTTGTACTGACGGTTCGACCTGTGGGACTACTCGCCCCGGGTCTTCTTGATGATCTCCTCGGCGACGTTCCGAGGAACCTCGGCGTAGCTGTCGAACTGCATCGAGTACACCGCGCGACCCTGGGTCTTGGACCGCAGGTCGCCGACGTAGCCGAACATCTCCGACAGCGGGACGAGGGCGCGGACGACCTTGACGCCCGTCGCGTCCTCCATGGACTGGATCATGCCGCGACGGGAGTTGATGTCGCCGATGACCTCGCCCATGTAGTCCTCGGGGGTCCGGACCTCCACGGCCATGATCGGCTCGAGGAGCGCCGGGTCAGCCTTGCGTACGGCCTCCTTGAGGACCATGGAGCCCGCGATCTTGAACGCCATCTCGGAGGAGTCGACGTCGTGGTACTGCCCGTCGAGCAGGGTCGCCTTGATGCCGACCAGCGGGAAGCCGGCGAGCACGCCGAGCTCCATCGCCGACTGGATGCCCGCGTCCACGCTCGGGATGTACTCGCGCGGGATGCGGCCACCGGTCACGGCGTTCTCGAACTCGTACAGCTCGCCCGACTCGGAGTCGAGCGGCTCGAAGGTCATCTGGACCTTCGCGTACTGGCCCGAGCCACCCGTCTGCTTCTTGTGCGTGTAGTCGATCTTCTCGACCTTGCGCTTGATGGTCTCGCGGTAGGCGACCTGCGGCTTGCCGACGTTCGCCTCGACCTTGAACTCGCGGCGCATGCGGTCCACGAGGATGTCGAGGTGGAGCTCGCCCATGCCGCCGATGACGGTCTGGCCGGACTCCTCGTCCAGGCGGACCCGGAACGTCGGGTCCTCCTCGGCGAGCTTCTGGATCGCGACGGAGAGCTTCTCCTGGTCGCCCTTCGTCTTCGGCTCGATCGCCACGTCGATGACCGGCTCGGGGAAGGTCATCGACTCCAGGACCACCTGCTTCGCCGGGTCGCAGAGCGTGTCACCGGTGGTGACGTCCTTGAGCCCGATGAAGGCGTAGATGTGGCCGGCCGTGGCCTCCTCGACCGGGTTCTCCTTGTTGGCGTGCATCTGGAAGAGCTTCCCGATGCGCTCCTTCTTGCCCTTGGTCGAGTTCACGACCTGAGCGCCCGAGGGCACCCGGCCGGAGTAGACGCGGACGTAGGTGAGCTTGCCGAAGAACGGGTGCGCAGCGACCTTGAAGGCGAGCGCGGAGAACGGCTCGTCGGCGGACGGCTGACGCAGGACCTCGGTCTCCTCGTCACCGACGGCGTGCCCGGCGACGGCCGGGACGTCGAGCGGCGTCGGCAGGTAGTCGATGACCGCGTCGAGCATGGGCTGGACGCCCTTGTTCTTGAAGGCCGAGCCGCACAGGACCGGGTAGGCCTCGCCGGCGATGGTGAGCTTGCGGACGCCCGCCTTGATCTCGTCCTCGGTCAGCTCCTCGCCGCCGAGGTACTTCTCGAGGAGCTCCTCGTCGGCCTCCGCCACGGCCTCGATGAGGGCGTTGCGGTACTCCTCGGCCTTGTCGACGAGATCCGCGGGGATCTCCTCGATCGTGTAGTCCTCGCCCTTCTGCACCTCGCCGCGCCAGGTCAGGGCACGGCGGTAGATGAGGTCCACGACGCCGATGAAGTCGCTCTCCGAGCCGATCGGGATCTGCAGCGGGAGCGGCTTGGCCTTCAGGCGGTTCACGATCGTGTCGACCGTGAAGTAGAAGTCCGCACCGAGCTTGTCCATCTTGTTGACGAAGCAGATGCGCGGGACGTTGTACTTGTCCGCCTGGCGCCAGACCGTCTCCGACTGGGGCTCCACGCCCTCCTTGCCGTCGAAGACCGCCACCGCACCGTCGAGCACGCGCAGCGACCGCTCCACCTCGACGGTGAAGTCGACGTGGCCCGGCGTGTCGATGATGTTGATCTGGTTGCCCTGCCAGTAGCAGGTGGTCGCGGCCGACGTGATCGTGATGCCGCGCTCCTGCTCCTGCTCCATCCAGTCCATCGTCGAGGCGCCGTCGTGCGTCTCACCGATCTTGTAGTTGACCCCGGTGTAGAACAGGATCCGCTCGGTGGTGGTCGTCTTGCCGGCATCGATGTGCGCCATGATGCCGATGTTGCGGACCTTCTTGAGGTCGGTCAGCACGTCAAGTGCCACGAGGTAAGCCCTTCTCGGTACGGGTCAGGGGGGCGTGGGGCCCCGCCGGCGTCACCAGCGGTAGTGCGCGAACGCCTTGTTCGACTCGGCCATCTTGTGCATGTCCTCGCGGCGCTTGACCGCGGCACCCAGGCCGTTGCTCGCGTCGAGGATCTCGTTCATGAGGCGCTCGGTCATCGTCTTCTCGCGACGAGCGCGCGCGTAGTCGACGAGCCAGCGCAGCGCCAGGGTCGTCGAGCGGACCGGACGGACCTCGACCGGGACCTGGTAGGTCGCGCCACCGACGCGGCGGGAGCGGACCTCGAGGGCGGGACGGACGTTCTCCAGCGCGCGCTTGAGGATGACGACGGGGTCGCTGCCCGTCTTCTCACGCGCACCCTCGAGGGCGCCGTAGACGATCGCCTCGGCGACCGACTTCTTGCCGTCGAGCAGCACCTTGTTGATGAGCTGGGTGACGACGGGCGACCCGTAGACGGGGTCGGCGATGAGCGGCCGCTTCGGGGCCGGGCCCTTGCGAGGCATCAGCTCTTCTCCTTCTTCGCGCCGTAGCGGCTGCGGGCCTGCTTGCGGTTCTTCACGCCCTGCGTGTCGAGCGCACCGCGAATGATCTTGTACCGGACGCCCGGGAGGTCCTTCACACGGCCGCCACGGACGAGCACGATCGAGTGCTCCTGCAGGTTGTGGCCGACGCCGGGGATGTAGGCGGTCACCTCGATGCCGCTGGAGAGCTTGACGCGGGCGACCTTGCGCAGCGCCGAGTTCGGCTTCTTCGGGGTGGTCGTGTAGACGCGGGTGCACACACCGCGTCGCTGGGGGCTGCCCTTGAGGGCCGGCGTCTTGGAAGAGTTCGCCTTGGACGACCTTCCCTTGCGCACGAGCTGCTGGATCGTGGGCACTGCGTCTCCGTGTCTCTCGGTACTGCTCGTCTGGTCGGACCGGGGGCTCCCGGTCTTCGGGCCACGCCCCGCGTGGCCCTGGTCTTTCCTCCCGCCCCGACCCCCGCGTCCGGGCGTGTCGGGCCACCGGAGCGCGTCACCGCCCGCCGCAAGCTGATCGGACGGGGGTTCTGCGCGCGGTGGTCCACCGGCCATCGCACCTCCCCCGACCCCTGCCGTCCCGAGGGACGCGGGCGGTTCGGTGGCGATGCACGCGCGAGGGCCCGACGGCGCGGGCACAGGGACTTACGCTACCTGCCGCTCCTCGGAGCGTCAAAGTGATCCGAGGCACGCCCCCGACGCCCCGGCGGGGCGGCTCCCCGTGCGGCACGCGCGTCG
>JACIXM010000449.1 GCA_014360395.1 Actinotalea sp. | reverse complement strand
CGGGCAGCCGCTCCGGTCGCCCCGGGCCCGGCCCGGCGCCGCGGCTGCACGACGCACGACGCACTGACGACAGCAAAGGACTCCCATGGCGAACTACACCGCCGCAGACATCAAGGCCCTGCGCGAGCGCACCGGCGCGGGCATGCTCGACGTCAAGAAGGCCCTCGACGAGGCGAACGGCGACGGCGAGAAGGCGCTCGAGATCATCCGCGTCAAGGGCCTCAAGGGCGTGAGCAAGCGCGAGGGTCGGGCGGCGTCCGACGGCCTCGTGGCGGCCCACGTCGCCGACGACGCCGCCGGCCAGACCGGTGTCCTCATCGAGCTGAACTCCGAGACGGACTTCGTCGCGAAGAACGCCACGTTCATCGCGCTGGCGGAGAAGGTCCTCGCCGCGGCCGTCGCCGCCGGCACCGAGGACGTCGCCGCGATCCTCGCCGCGGACCTCGAGGGCCGGACGGTCCAGGAGACGATCGACGAGACCGCCGCGACGCTCGGCGAGAAGGTCGTCCTGCGCCGCGTCGCGCGCATCTCGGCCGAGAAGGTCTCCGTCTACCTGCACAAGGTGAACAAGGACCTCCCGCCGCAGGTCGGCGTCCTCGTCGGCAGCGACGCGGCCGGTGCCGAGGTGGCCCGCGACGTCGCCATGCACATCGCGGCCTACTCGCCCGCCTACCTCACGCGTGACGACGTCCCCGCCGAGACCGTCGAGTCCGAGCGCCGCATCGCCGAGGAGACCTCGCGCAACGAGGGCAAGCCGGAGGCCGCGCTCCCGAAGATCGTCGAGGGCCGCCTCAACGGCTTCTTCAAGGAGACCGTCCTGGTGGACCAGGCCTTCGCGAAGGACCCGAAGAAGACGGTGGCCCAGGTGCTCACCGAGGCCGGCGGCACCGTGACCGGCTTCGCGCGTTTCCGCGTCGGCGCCTGACGCAGGCCTGTAGCGTCACCACGGGCGGCTCCGGTCCTCGGGCCGGGGCCGCCCGTGGTGCACCTGGGGGCCCGCCGCGCGGCTCCCAGGTGACCCCAGCACCCGCGACGGCACCGCAGAGGGACACCCGGGAGGCAGCGTGACCGACGACCAGAACCCCGTCCGGACGGACCGCGACGACCAGGCAGCGGCACCCGCGCGACGGGTGCTGCTCAAGCTCTCGGGCGAGACGTTCGGCGGCGGCGGGATCGGCCTCGCGCCGGACGTCGTCCAGCGCATCGCCGGGGAGATCGCCGCGGCGGTCCGTGCGGGGGTGCAGGTCGCGATCGTCGTCGGCGGCGGCAACTTCTTCCGCGGCGCGGAGCTCTCCCAGCGCGGCCTGGACCGGGCCCGCGCGGACTACATGGGCATGCTCGGCACGGTCATGAACTGCCTCGCCCTGCAGGACTTCCTGGAGCAGGCGGGTGTGAGCACCCGCGTCCAGACCGCCATCACGATGGGGCAGGTCGCCGAGCCGTACATCCCGCTCAAGGCGATCCGGCACATGGAGAAGGGGCGGGTCGTGATCTTCGGCGCCGGGGCCGGCATGCCCTTCTTCTCCACGGACACGGTCTCCGTGCAGCGCGCGCTCGAGACGCACTGCGACGAGGTTCTCATGGGCAAGAACGGCGTCGACGGCGTGTACTCGGCGGACCCGCGGACCGACCCGTCCGCCGTGCGGCTGGAGGAGCTGACCTACACCGAGGCGCTCGTCCAGGGCCTGGAGGTCATGGACGCCACGGCGCTGTCCCTGTGCCGCGACAACGGCGTGCGGATGCGCGTCTTCGGCATGGAGGAGATCGGCAACGTCACGCGGGCGCTGCGGGGTGAGAGGATCGGCACGCTGCTCACCGCGGGTTGAGGCGCCGTCCGCGGGACGCGCACGGACGGCAGGACCGACGAGAACGAAGGAGCACCGGTGATCGACGACACCCTCCTCGAGGCCGAGGAGAAGATGGACAAGGCCATCGAGGTCGCCAAGGAGGACATGGCGACGATCCGGACGGGCCGTGCGAACCCGGCGATGTTCCAGAAGATCGTCGTCGACTACTACGGCGCCCCGACCCCGCTGCAGCAGCTCGCGTCCTTCACCACGCCCGAGGCGCGGACGATCCTCGTCTCGCCGTTCGACGCGAGCTCGCTCGGGGCCATCGAGCGGGCCCTGCGTGACTCCGACCTCGGGGTGAACCCGAGCAACGACGGGCGGATCATCCGCGTGGTGCTCCCGCAGCTGACCGAGGAGCGTCGCAAGGAGTACGTCAAGCTCGCCCGCCACAAGGCGGAGGAGGCGCGCGTCGCGGTGCGCAACGTGCGCCGCCGCGCGAAGGAGGAGCTCGACCGCATCGCGAAGGACGGCGAGGCTGGCGAGGACGAGGTCATGCGCGCGGAGAAGGAGCTCGAAGCCGTGACCAAGCGGCACGTCGACGCGATCGACCAGGTCCTCGCGCACAAGGAGAGCGAGCTGCTCGAGGTCTGATGACGGAGCTGGCGGGGACGCAGACGGTGCACGCGGGCGCGCGCACCTCTCGGGCCGGCCGCGACCTGCCCCGTGCTGTCGCGGTCGGTCTCCTGCTGCTCGCGCTCGTCGGCGCGTCACTGCTGTGGCGCAAGGAGATGTTCGTCCTGCTGGCCGTCGTGGCCTGCGGCGCCGCCCTGTGGGAGCTCGCCCAGGCGTTCACCCGGCGCCACCTGCACCTGCCCCTGCTGCCGGTGCTCGTCGGCAGCACCGGCATCCTGGTCTCCGCCTACCTGGCCGGTGCGGAGGCGATGTTCGTCGCCTTCCTGCTCACCGCCGGGGGTGTGGTCCTGTGGCGGGCCCTGGACGGCAGCGGTCCGGCGGCGATGCGTGACGCGGCGGCGGGTGCGTTCGCCACGGCGTACGTCCCGCTCATGGCCGGGTTCGTCATGCTCATGCTCGCCGAGCCGGACGGTCCGGCCCGGGTGCTCCTGTTCGTCCTGCTCGCGGTGGCCAGCGACACGGGCGGCTACGTCGCCGGCGTCCTGGCCGGCCGGCACCCGTTGGCCCCCTCGGTCAGCCCGAAGAAGTCCTGGGAGGGGCTCGGGGGCTCCCTGGCCCTCGCCGGGACCGTCGGCGGTCTCGGGCTGTGGCTCGCGTTCGACGCCTCGCCGCTCCTCGGCGTGCTGCTCGGCGTGGCCGCCGTCCTCACCGCCACGCTGGGCGACCTCGCCGAGTCGTTGCTCAAGCGGGACCTCGAGCTGAAGGACATGGGCTCGTTGCTCCCGGGCCACGGCGGTGTGCTGGACCGCCTGGACTCGCTCCTGCTGACCGCACCGCTGGTGTACACCGTGCTGCTCGTGGCCCTCCCGGCCGTGGGCGACTGAGACGAAGGACGCTGCTGCCTGTGACCGAGGTCCGACCTTCCGCCGAGGGGCGCGCGCCCCTGGCGCTGACGATGACGCCCGCCCGGCGTGGCAAGCCGCCGCGCCACTTCGCCGACCTCACGCCGGCCGAGCGCGCCGAGGCCGTGACCGCGCTGGGCGAGAAGCCGTTCCGCGCCAAGCAGCTCGCCACCCACTACTTCGCCCACCTCAGTGCCGACCCCGCAGAGATGACCGACCTGCCGAAGGCGACGCGCGAGCACCTCGTGACGGGGCTCTTCCCGCCCCTGCTGCGACCGGTGCGGACGCTCGAGGCCGACGCCGGCACCACGGTCAAGACGTTGTGGAACCTCTACGACGACGTCAAGGTCGAGTCGGTCCTCATGCGCTACCCGGGCCGGGCGACGCTGTGCGTGTCCAGCCAGGCCGGCTGCGGGATGGCGTGCCCGTTCTGCGCGACCGGGCAGCAGGGCCTGACCCGGAACCTGTCGACGGCCGAGATCGTCGAGCAGGTGCGCCACGCCGCCCGCGCCCTCCAGCGCGGTGAGATCGCCGGTGGTCCCGGGCGCCTCACGAACGTCGTCTTCATGGGGATGGGCGAGCCGCTCGCGAACTACCGCACCGTGGTGGAGGCCGTGCGCCGGTTCGTCGCTCCCGCTCCCGACGGCCTGGGCCTGTCGGCCCGCAACGTGACGGTCTCGACCGTCGGCCTCGTGCCCGCGATCGACAAGCTGGCGGCGACCGGGATCCCGGTGACCCTGGCCCTGTCGCTGCACGCGCCCGACGACGAGCTGCGCAGCGAGCTCGTCCCGATCAACACCCGGTGGACGGTCGACGAGGCGCTGGACGCGGCGCGCCGCTACTTCGAGGCGACCGGTCGGCGTGTCAGCATCGAGTA
>JACIXM010000448.1 GCA_014360395.1 Actinotalea sp. | reverse complement strand
GGCGCATGCCCCACGCCACGTCTGCCGCCGTCGGCCTGCTCGCCGCCGGTGCCCTCGTCGCGGGTCTCCTCGCACCGGTCGTCGCGGGCCCGTCCGTGCGGACGGCGCCGGCGGACGCCGGTGCGGCGCGGCAGGACCGCGCCGTCGTCGTCCTGCCGCTGGAGGCGGCGGTGGTCGTGCGCGGCTTCGAGGAACCGACGGTCCGTTGGGGACCCGGCCACCGGGGCGTCGACCTCGCCGCGCCGGTCGGGGCCACTGTGCTCTCCCCCGCGGCCGGCGTCGTGGTCTTCGCGGGACGGGTCGTGGACCGGGACGTCGTCACGGTGCGGCACGACGACGGGCTGCGCTCCAGCCTCGAGCCGGTCACGGCCGTCGTGGACGCGGGCAGCGTCGTGGCGCCGGGGGACGTCGTCGGTCTGCTCTCCACGGGCGGGCACTGCGCCGGGTGCGTGCACTGGGGCGTCCGGGACGGCGAGCGCTACCTCGACCCGCTCGGGTTGCTCCCGGGGCCCACGGTGCGGCTCCTGCCCGAGAGGGACGCGAAGGGCACGGCCGGTTCCCGGTGACCTGCCGCACGAGCGCCGTCGGCGCCCACCGGGGACCGGTCAGCCGCGCTCGCTCTCCTGCAGCGACGTCCGCAGCCGCAGCATCGCGGCCGTGTGCATCTGGGAGATCCGCGACTCCGTGACGCCGAGGACCCGACCGATCTCGGCGAGCGTCATGCCCTCGTAGTAGTACAGGACCAGGACGATCTTCTCCCGCTCCCCCAGGCGCTCGATCGCGCGGGCGAGCAGGATCTTCGTCTCCTGGGCCTCGACGTTGCCGGCCGGGTCCTCCGCGGCGGGGTCCTCGAGGGTGTCGAGCAGCGACAACGCGTCCCCGCGGTCCGATCCCGAGCCGAGCAGCTCGTCCAGGGCCGCGACGTTCACCGTCGACAGCTGGGTGAACACCGCCCGGAGCTCGCCGACGTCGACCTGGAGCCGCGCGGCGACCTCGTGCTCGGTCGGGGCGCGGCGCAGCTCGGCCTCCAGCTCGGCGAACGCGCGGTCCACCGCGCGGGCCTTCGTCCGCACGGAACGGGGGATCCAGTCGATCGCCCGGAGCTCGTCGATGATCGCTCCGCGGATGCGGGCGCCCGCATAGGTCTCGAACTTCACGTCACGGTCGGTCTGGCACTTCTCGATCGCGTCGATGAGGCCGAACATGCCGTACGAGACGAGGTCGGCCTGCTCCACCGTGCTCGGCAGCCCGGCACCCACGCGGTTCGCCACCGTGGTGACCAGAGGGGCGTAGTGCAGGATGAGCCGCTCGCGCGCCGCGCGGTCGCCGGTCTCCTTGAAGCACTCCCACAGCGAGACGACGGAGACGGCGTCCTCGGCCGAGCCGGACACGCCGGGGCGGGGCACACGGCTCCCGCCGGCGCTCGTGCCCTCCGTGGCTGGCCGCGAGGCCCGGGCCTGGGCTGACATCGGGCTCGTCCTCCTCACGCTCGCGGGTGGGCCAGCTCGTACGAGCGGCGGAGTCGGTCTGGGGTCACATGGGTGTAGCGCTGCGTCGTGGCAAGTGAAGCATGCCCGAGGAGCTCCTGGACGCTGCGAAGGTCCGACCCGCCCTGGAGCAGGTGCGTCGCGGCGGTGTGCCGCAGCGCGTGCGGGGCGACGTCCTCCACCCCGGCCGCGCGGGCGACGCGGTGCACGGCCTCCCGCGCACGACGCTGGTCCAGGCGTCCGCCCCGGGCGCCGACGAGCAGCGCCGGCGTCCCGGCGCCCCGACCGGCCAGCGTCGGGCGGGCGCCCACGAGGTACCGGTCCAGCGCCCTGGCCGCCGGTGCACCGAACGGCACGACACGCTCCTTGGCGCCCTTCCCGAGCACCCGCAGCGTCCGCTGCCCCGCGTCGACGTCGTCCACGTCGACGCCGACGAGCTCGCCCACCCGGACCCCGGTCGCGTAGAGGAGCTCCACGAGCACCCAGTCCCTCACCGCGTCCGGCTCCCCGGTCGCGGCAGCCGTGGCGGCGGCCTCGACCAGGCGCGCCGCCTCGTCGACGGCCAGGGCTGTGGGGAGCCGGCCCGCCCCCCGGGCCGCGACGAGGCGGCTCGCCGGGTCGCGGTCCAGCAGCCCCCGGTCGTGCGCCCAGCCGTAGAACGCCCGGACGGCCGCGCCGCGCCGCGCCACGGTGGACCGCGACCGACCGGCGGTGACCATGGCGCCGAGCCATCCGCGCAGCGTGGTGAGGTCGACGTCCGCCCAGCCGAGGCCACGGCGCCGGGCGAACGCCACCAGGTGCTCGACGTCCGAGCAGTAGGCGCGCGCGGTGTGCGCCGACAGGCCGCGCTCGGCGAGCAGGTGCGCGCGGAAGCCCCCGAGGACCTCCTCGGCAGGCGTGTCGGCGCGGACGACCGCTCCCCCTCGCATCCCCCTACCGTGGCGTGTCCTCGCTCAGGCCACAAGGACGGACACGCCCACTTCACCCGCTGCGCCCCGACGACACGCGCCGCCAGGTCTCGCCGCGCCGCTGGGCCAGCCCCGCCAGCTCCAGGAGGCCCAGGGCCCCCCGGGCCTGCGCCCCCGACACACCGGCGACCCGGGTCACCGACGCGACCTGCGCCCACGCCCGCACCGGGAGGGCGTCGAGCACCTGCCGTGCCGCCTCGTCCAGGCCGTCCGTGACCTCCCTCCCCGGCGGTCCGGCAGCCGCCCGCCCGTCGGTGGCCGCCCCGCCCCGGAGCAGCTCGAGGACCTCCGCCGCGTCGGTGACGCACACGGCCACCCCGTCCCGCAGCAGGCGGTGGCACCCCGCCGAAGCGGCGGACGTCACGGGACCCGGGACCGCCCCCACCGGACGCAGGAGCGCGGCCGCCCGCGCCGCGGTGCTGAGCGCACCCGACCGCCACGCCGCCTCGACGACGACGGTCGCCCCGGTGAGGGCGGCGATGAGCCGGTTGCGCTGCAGGAACCTCCGGCGGCTGGGGACGCTGCCGGGCGGGACCTCGCTCAGGAGCGCACCACCCTCCTCCGCCAGCGCGAGGAGCAGCCGCGCGTTGCCGGCCGGGTACAGCCGGTCCACCCCGCCGGCGAGCACGGCGAGCGTGACGCCGTCGGCCGCGAGCGCCGCGCGGTGGGCCGCGGCGTCGATCCCGTACGCGCCCCCCGAGACCACCACCCGTCCCGCGGCCACCACCCCCGCCGCGACCTCCGCCGTGACGTGCTCGCCGTAGTGGGTGCACGCGCGGGCGCCGATGACGGCGACGCCGTCGGCGGCCGAGCCCAGCGCGGCAACCGCGCCCGAGACCCACAGCGCGTGCGGCGCCTCGGCCCCGAGGTCGTCCAGCCCGGCAGGCCAGCGGGCGTCCTCGGGCACGAGCAGGTCCCCGCCCCGGGCACGGTGCCGATCCAGCTCCCGCGCGGCGTCGAGCGTCTCCAGGCGAGGGCACCACCGTTCCAGGGCGGTGGTCAGCCGCTGGACGGCTCGGGCGGAACCGGGCAGCACCTCGCCGGCCCGCGGGCCGACGGCGGCGGCTCCCGTCCGCGCCGTCTCCCGCACGAGTTCCAGGGCGGGGACCGGACCGAGCGCGGCGACCACGGCGCCCGCCACGACGTCCGCCGGCTCCGTCAGCCTGCTCCAGGCCGCCCGGGCGAGCAGCAGCTCCTCGGCGACGGCGGTCATGCGCCCACCTGGCCCCGGGTGCGCAGGAGCAGCGCCTGCCCGACCTCCTCGGCGCCCGGCCGCTCACGCTCGGCCAGGTCGGCCAAGGTCCAGGCGACCCGCAGCACGCGGTCCACGCCACGCAGGCTCAGGACCCCCCGGTCCAGCGCCCGGTCGAGCACCCCGACGGGAACGGCCGCCTGGCGGCGCAGCCAGGCCCCGGGCACCTCGGCGTTGCTGCTCCACGGCGTCCCCGCCAGTCGCTGCCGGGCACGGTCCCGGGCGGCCCGCACCCGTGCCGCGACGACCGCGGTCGACTCGCCGACCTCCTGGCCCGCGCGGTGCACACGGGTCACCGGCAGGACGTCGACCTGGACGTCGACCCGGTCCAGGAGCGGCCCGGACAGACGGGAGAAGTACCGACGCCGCTCCAAGGACGTGCACGAGCACTCCGTCCCCTTGCCCGCCCCCTTGCCGCACGGGCACGGGTTGGCGGCCAGGACGAGCTGGAAGCGCGCGGGGAACCGCGCCGCGCCGGCGGCGCGGTGGATGACCAGCTCGCCCTGCTCCAGCGGCTGGCGCAGCGTCTGCAGGACCCGGGGCGAGAACTCCGGCGCCTCGTCGAGGAAGAGGACTCCCCGGTGGGCCCGCGAGGCCGCGCCGGGCCGTGGCAGGCCGCTGCCGCCCCCCACGACGGCGGCCGGTGTGGCGGTGTGGTGCGGGTCCTCGAACGGCGGGCGCCGCACGAGCCCGTCCGCGGGCCGGAAGGTGCCGGAGACCGAGTGCACGGCCGTGACCTCGACCGCCGCCGCCTCGTCCAGGTCCGGCAGCAGGCCGGGCAGACGGGACGCGAGCATCGTCTTGCCGGTCCCCGGCGGGCCGACCATGAGCAGGTGGTGCCCGCCGGCGGCGGCGACCTCGAGCGCGCGCCGCGCGTCCTCCTGGCCGACGACGTCGGCGAGGTCGGAGCAGGCCACCGGTGCGGGACCGACCGCTTCCGCCCCTACCGGGACGACGTCGGCGTCCTCGGGCAGGTCGGCGCCGTGCCGCCGCAGCACGTCGCGCAGGGTCACGGCGCCGACCACCTCGGCCCCGGGGACCAGACGCGCCTCCGCCAGGTTCCCGTACGGCACGACGACCCGGTGACGCCCGGCGGCCACGGATGCCGCGACCGCGGGCAGGACGCCGCGGACGGGCCGCAGCCTGCCGTCCAGCCCCAGCTCCCCCAGGTGGGTCGCGGCGCCGACGCTGCGCGGTGAGCAGACGCCCGCGCCCGCGAGGGTGGCGACGGCCACGGCCAGGTCGAACCCGGCACCGGCCTTCGGCAGCGCGGCGGGCGAGAGGTTCACGGTGATCCGCCGTTGCGGCCACGCGACGCCCGAGGACGTGACCGCCGCGCGGACCCGGTCCCGTGACTCGGCGAGCGAGGCGTCCGGCAGACCCACGAGCGTGAACCCCGGGACCGAGGCGGCCAGGTGCGCCTCCACCTCGACCACGTGCCCGGTCAGGCCCACGAGGGCGACGGCCGTCGTGCGGCCGAGCCCCGTCACAGGACGCCCCGCAGGTGCTCGACCCGGGCCGCACCCCGGCGGGAGGTCCGCACGGCGATGACGTCGATGCGCACGCCGGTCGGGTGCAGCGCGTGCTCGTGCAGCCACTGGCCGGCCAGCCGTCGCAGGCGCGCGAGCTTGACGGCCGTCACGGCCTCGGCCGGGTGCCCGTAGCGGTCCCCGGTGCGGGTCTTCACCTCGACGACGACGAGCTCCTCGCCCTCGAGCGCGACGACGTCGAGCTCGCCGCAGTGCCCCCGCCAGTTGCGGTCGAGCACCTCCCACCCGGCCTCGAGCAGGTGCGTCACCGCGACCTGCTCGCCGTACCTGCCCACTGCGTCCTTGGCGCGCACGCGACCACCTCCGCGACCAGGCTCGAGGGCGGAGATCGGCGAGGACCGGGAGGTCCCGGCGTCCTGGGGACCGCGGACGGCGGCGGCGGCCTGGGGACCGTGGGGAGCGGGCCCGGCACCGGCAGGACAGTGGGGCGCGCCGCCTCGTCCGGGCGGCGGGGTGGTCAGCGGCGGAAGCCGCCGCCCTCCGGCACGTCGAGATCGGACTTCGCCAGCTCCTCGACGTTGACGTCCTTGAACGTCACGACCCGGACGGACTTGACGAACCGCGCGCTGCGGTAGACGTCCCACACCCAGGCGTCGGCGAGCGTGAGCTCGAAGTAGACCTCCCCGGCCGCGGACCTGACCTGCAGGTCCACCTGGTTGGCCAGGTAGAACCGTCGCTCGGTCTCCACCACGTAGGAGAACAGGTTCACGACGTCCCGGTACTCGCGGTAGAGCGCGAGCTCCATGTCGGTCTCGTAGTTCTCCAGGTCCTCGGCGCTCACGCGTCCATCATCGCCCATCCTGGCCGTGCGTCCGCGCGCTCGGTCGGCCCGGTCGGCGCGGCGACGTCGGCGGCGGCCTGCGACGGCAGGGGCGCGCCGGTCGGCAGCCGCCAGCTCGTGCGGTGCAGCGGCGACGGGCCGTGGCGGCGCAGCGCCTCGACGTGCTCGGCGGAGCCGTAGCCCTTGTTCTCCTGCCACCCGTACGCCGGGTGCGCCCGCGCCATCTGGACCATGAGCGCGTCGCGGTGGCACTTCGCCAGCACGCTCGCCGCGGCGACGGAGGCGCAGCGCTGGTCCGCCTTGACCCGCGTCCGCACCGCCGGCGCCGTCCCGACGTCCTCGGACGGGACGTCCGTGGCGAAGAGGTCGAGCTCGGCCGGCGCCGTGAGCCAGTCGTGCGACCCGTCCAGGAGCACCAGGTCGACCGGCACCTCCAGGGCGGCGAGGGCGCGGCGTCCGGCGAGGCGCAGGGCCGCGATGATCCCGAGCCGGTCGATCTCCTCCGGCTCGGCGTGCCCGACCGCTCGGGCCAGGCCCCAGCGGCCCAACGAGGGCAGCAGACGCTCCCTGGCCGACGCCGAGAGCAGCTTGGAGTCCGCGACCCCCTGGGGGCACGTCCGCGTCGTCAGGTCGACGGCGACCGCGCCGACGGACACCGGGCCCGCCAGCGCCCCGCGGCCCACCTCGTCCATCCCGACGACGACGCGCGCCCCGGCCCGCAGCAGGGCGCGCTCCATCCGCAGGTCGGGTCGCGGGGCTGCGGGGCTCACGGCTCGGGGACCTCCTGGAACACGGCGCCGGGGTTGCGCAACAGCTGCCAGCGGTCCAGTGGCCAGACCGTGACGAAGGACACGCCCACGACGTTCACGACCGGGATGCTCCCGCCGCCCGGTGAACCCTGCTTGTAGCGCGAGTCCTGGGAGTTCTGCCGGTTGTCCCCCATGACCCAGAGGCTGCCGGCAGGCA
>JACIXM010000447.1 GCA_014360395.1 Actinotalea sp. | reverse complement strand
GCCGGTCCAGCCGGGCGACCGGGTGACCTCAGTGCGTCGAGGTCACCCGGTCGCGGCCGTCGCCCTTGGCCCGGTACATCAGCTCGTCCACGCGTCCGAGCACCGCCTCCGGTGACTCGTGGCGGTGCAGGACGCTGACGCCGAAGCTCGCCGTGACGCGCAGGCCCACCGCGCGGCGGACCGCCGCCGGGACGCTCTCGCGGAGCCGCTCCGCGAGCGCGACGGCCTGGTCGCGGTCGGTCCCGGGCGCGACGACGACGAACTCCTCGCCGCCGAGCCGCCCCAGCACGTCGCTCCCCCGGACGACGTCGGCGGCGGCCGCCGCCACCGCGCGGAGCACCTCGTCGCCGACGGCGTGCCCGAGGGCGTCGTTGACCGCCTTGAAGCGGTCCAGGTCGAAGTACACGACCGAGACGGGGTGGGCGGCGTCGACCCGACCCGCCTGGAAGGTCAGCTCCTCCAGCACCCGGCGCCGGTTGGCCAGGCCGGTCAGCTCGTCGAGGTAGGCCAGGTCGCGCAGGTGGACCGCGGTCGCCTGGGCGCGCTGCGCCTGGGCCTGCACCTCGACCAGACGGTCCTTCCACCGGGAGTACAGGTGGAGCAGCACCAGCACCACCACCAGGTACGACGCGTACCGCACGAGGTCGACGAGGTACGCCGTGCCACCGGGGACCTGCGTCAGGCCGGCGCCGGTGACGACCACCGTGGCGCCGATGAGCACGGCGCCGTGCATGACCGCGGCACGGGAGGACCGGTCGAGGAAGCCCATGACCAGGAACACGACGATCCCCATGAACGACAGGGGGAACAGCGCCGCCCAGGCGGCCGCGGCGTCGTCGGCGGTGGCCAGACGGGTGGCGATGCCGACGAGCCACACCACGTCGAGCAGGAGGACCGCGACGCGGGTGGCTGCCGCCGTCAGGTGCGGGCGGCGGGCCAGGACCCAGGCGAAGACGAGGAGGCCGGCCATGACGGGCGGGTACCCGTAGAGCACGTACGGGTCCTGCGCCCCGCGGGTCGCGAGCAGCACCCCCATGAAGGGCACGCCGAGCACGATCCCGACGAGGAGGTGGCGCCGCCCGTACGCCGAACCGACGTCGGCCGTCGTCGCGGACCGTCTCCCCGCCGTCATCTCACCTCTCCTGTGCCGTCCTGCCGCCCGCGCGGGCGGTGCGCGTCCGGGCCGCCCGGCCCGGACGGCCGCCGCCGGGTCAGCGCTCCTGCGCACCCCACGGCGACCCGTAGCCCTCGGGGGCCGGTGCCGCGAGCAGCTCGAGGAACGGCACGGCGTCGAAGGCCTCCGGACCCAGCACGCCGGTCCCCGACCAGGCGCCCCGCGCCAGGAGCTCGAGGGCGACCACCGGGTTGACCGCCGTCTGCCAGACCACGCACTGCGCACCGTACTCGCTCATCGACCAGGCGTTGTCCACCACGTGGTGCAGGTAGACCGATCGGCCGGCGCCGTCCTTGTCGGTGCCCGTCACCAGGACGCCGGCGCAGGTCGCTCCCTGCATCCGCTCGCCGAGGGTCGCCGGGTCCGGCAGGCATGCCGCGACGACGTCGCGCGGGCTCACGGCGACCGGCGTCCCGTCGGTGCCCCGGACCTGCACCGGCTCGGTGCGGTCCAGCCCGAGGCGGTGCAGGGTACGCAGGACGCCGATGAACTCCTCGCCCAGCCCGTACTTGAAGGTCACCTTGTCCGCCTGCAGGAAGCGCGGCATGAGGAGGACCTCCTCGTGCTCGACGTGCACGCACTCCACGGGACCGATGCCCCCCGGGAAGTCGAAGACCTCCGGCTCGTGGAACGGGGGCACGGTGTACCAGCCCGCCTCCGTGCTGCCGCCGGCCTCGGCCCGCGACCGCTCCCAGACGACGGGTGGGTTGAGGCACTCCTCGATCGTGGTCCAGATGGAGAACGACGGCGCGAAGATCGGCTCACCGTCGTCACCGAGCACCACGAGGTTGGCGCCGTCCCGGGTGCCGAGCTCCGTGATGTGGGAGAAGAGGTGGTCCGCGGCGTAGCGCGCGAAGACGTCGGACAGGCCCGGCTCGACCCCCATCCCCACCAGTGCCAGCCGTCCGGCCTCCTGCCACCGGTCCGCCTGGGCGAACTGCTCGTCCCCCAGCTTGACCCCGGTGCGGGCGTACGGCTCCTGCGGGTGCGGTCGCGACAGCGACATCGCCATGTCCAGGTAGTCCGCCCCGGCCGCCAGCGCCCCGGCGAAGACGGGCATGACGAAGCGCGGGTCCACGGCGTTGAGCACGTGCGTGGCGCCGTGCTCGCGCGCGAGCGCCGCCACCGCGGCCTCGTCGGACGCGTCGACGTGGGCCGCGACGAACCGCTCCGGTCCCACCGTGGCGGGGTGGTCGCGCACCGCCGCGACCGTCCGCTCGGCGCGGGCGGTGTCGTGGTCGGCCACGACCATCCGCTCGAAGAAGTCGCGCCGACCGGCGATGCGGGCGACCGCGTCGCCCACCCCGCCGCTGCCGACCACGAGGATCCGCATGCTGCCTCCTGTCATGTCCCGGTCCGTCGTCCCGGCGGGCCGTGGGGCCGGTCGCTCACCGCCGACGGCGGCGCGCCACCGAGACCACCTGGGCGGTGACCACCAGCAGCAGGGCGAGGAAGAACATCGCCGAGCCGATGACGTTCGCCTGCGCGGGGATGCCGCGGGTGGCCGAGACGTAGACGAACTTCGGGAACGTGGTGAAGTTGCCGGAGTTGAAGTTGGTGATGATGAAGTCGTCGAAGCTGAGCGAGAACGCCAGCAGGGCCGCCGCCGCGATGCCCGGCAGGAGCAGCGGGAACGTCACCCGCCAGAACGCCTGCCAGGACGAGGCGTAGAGGTCCGCGGCCGCCTCCTCCAGCTTGGGGTCCAGGCTGGCCACGCGGGCCTTGACGGTCACGACGACGAAGCTGATGCAGAACATCGTGTGGGCGAGGACCACCGTGGTGAAGCCCGGGTTCACGCGCAGGCTGAGGAACTGCGCCAGCAGGGCCGCGCCGAGGACGACCTCCGGGGTCGACATCGGCAGGAAGATCAGCAGGTTCGCGAGGGTCCGGCCCCGGAACTTGTACCGGACCAGGGCCAGGGCGATGAGCGTGCCGAGCGTCGTCGCGACGACCGTGGCGATGAGGCCGACCTGCAGCGAGTTCACCAGGGACTGGCAGACCTGCGGCGCCCCGCACGGGTTCTGCCAGTTCTCCAGCGTGAAGCCGCGCCACAGGAGGTTCGTGCGACCGGGCACGTTGAACGAGAAGGCCACCGTGTAGGCGATCGGCACCATGAGGTAGATGAACGCCAGGCCCGCGAAGACCGGCACGATCATGTCCCCCAGGCGCCAGGAACGACGGCGGGCGGGAGGTCGGTCCGGCCCGGCGCCGTCGGCCGGCCGCGCGGTGACGCCCGCGGTGACGCTGGTCCCGACCGTGCCGCTCACAGCAGCTCCTCCGTCCCCGCGCGGCGGATGTACGCGGCCACGAGGACCAGGATCGCCATCATGAGCACGAACGACAGGGATGCCGCCGTCGGGTAGTCGCTCACCTTGAAGAACCGCGAGTCGATGACCTGACCGATCATCGTCGTGCTGTTGTTGCCCAGCAGCACCGAGTTGACGAAGTCACCGGACGCCGGGATGAAGGTCAGGAGCGTGCCCGACACGACGCCCGGCATGGACATCGGCAGCGTCACGCGCCAGAACGTCGTCGGCCCGTTGGCGTACAGGTCCGCGCCGGCCTCGATCAGCCGCGGGTCCAGCCGCTCGAGGTTGGCGTAGATCGGCAGCGTCATGAAGGGCAGGAAGTTGTACGTCAGACCCGCGATCACCGCGACCGACGTCGCCGTGAGCCGGCCGTCGGGCGGAAGCACCGAGAAGGCACGCAGGGCGGCGACGACGAACCCCTCGTCGGCGAGGATCTGCTTCCACGCGATCGTCCGCAGGATGAAGCTCGTGAAGAACGGGGCGATGACCAGGACGAGCAGCATCGCCTGCAGGAACGGGCGCCCCCGCGCCCGCACGGCGATCGTGTAGGCCATGGGGTAGCCGATGCAGAACGCGAGGATCGTCGCGATGGCGGCGTAGGAGAAGGAGCGCACCAGCTGCGGCCAGTACGTCTCCAGCGAGCGGACGTAGTTCTGCCACTCGAAGGCGGGCTGGAACTGGCCGACGTCGCCCCCGGGGACCGGCACGTACAGCGACGTCATGAGCAGGGCGAACACGGGCACCACGAAGAACAGGCCCAGGTACAGCAGGCCCGGCGCCAGCAGGAGGTAGGCACCACCGCGCGCGCGCCGTGACGGCGGGGGTGCCGCCGTCCCGGTGCCGCCGCCGTGCCCGAGCGCGGAGACGACGCTCATCGCTCAGGCCTCCTCGTCCTCGACCTCGGAGCCCGCGCTGGCGTCCTCGGACCCGTCGAGGCCGAAGGTGTGCCGGACGGCCCAGCCGAGCATGACCTCGTCGCCCGCGCGGATCGCGCGACCGCCGAACACGTTCTGCGCGAACACGCCGATCGTGCCGAGCCCCGGCACCTCCACCTGGTACTGGGTGCTCACCCCGGTGAACGCGACGTCGGTGACGCGCCCGGGTCCGACGACGTTCGAGTCGTCCGGGACGCCCTCGTCGGCGAAGAAGATGTGCAGCTTCTCCGGCCGGGCCCCCACGAGGACCGCCCCCGACGTGGTGACGGCCCGGTCCTTCGGCACCCACAGCCGGCGCCCGCCGACGTCGACACCGAGCACCTCGCCGGTGGACTCCTGCACCTGCCCGGCCAGGAGGTTGGACTGTCCGAGGAAGTTCGCGACGAACGCCGTCCGCGGCAGCTCGTACAGCTCCTCCGGCGCGCCCATCTGCTCGATCCGCCCGTGGTTCATCACCGCGACGGTGTCGGCCATGGTCATGGCCTCCTCCTGGTCGTGGGTGACGTGGACGAACGTCTGGCCGACCTCGAGCTGGATCCGCTTGAGCTCGGTCTGCATCTGGCGGCGGAGCTTGAGATCGAGCGCCCCGAGCGGCTCGTCGAGGAGGAGCACCGCGGGGTTGTTGACCACGGCGCGTGCCAGTGCGACACGCTGCTGCTGGCCGCCGGACATCTGCGAGGGACGCCGGTCGGCCATGTGGCCCATCTCGACGAGCTCGAGCGCGTCGCGCGCCCGGTCCTCGGCGTTCGCGACGCGCTTGCGGCGCAGGCCGAACGCCACGTTCTCCAGCACCGTCAGGTGCGGGAAGAGCGCGTAGGACTGGAACACCGTGTTGACGGGCCGCTGGTGGGCGCGGGTGCCGGTGACGTCCTCACCCCCGAGGAGGACCCGCCCGCGGGTCGGCGCCTCGAGGCCGGCGACCATCCGCAGAGTGGTCGTCTTGCCGCACCCCGAGGGTCCCAGCAGGGCGAAGAACGACCCCGCCGGGATGGTCAACGACAGGTCGTCCACCGCCGTGTAGGCCCCGAACTCCTTCGTCACCCGGTCCAGGACGAGGTCGGCGCCCCCGCCCCGACGCTCGTCCGGACCGGCGACACGGCCGCGGGAGGGCTCCGCGCGGCCGGCGTCCACGTGCACGTCTGCGCTCACCGCCGTCAGTTCCCGATCACGGACTGGAACTCGGTGTTGTAGCGCGTCTCCTCCTCGGGCGTGAGCGCCCGGAAGACGTACGCGCGCGACAGCGTCTCGTCGCTGGGGAAGATCAGCTCGTTCTCGGCGAGCTCCGGGTCGATGGAGAGCATCTCCTCGTACGCGCCCTCGACCGGGCAGATGTAGTTGACGTACGCGGCGACCTCCGCCGCGACGGCCGGGTCGTAGTAGAAGTTCATGAGGCGCTCGGCGTTGGTCTTGCGCGGGCTGCCGATCGGGACCATGAGGTTGTCGCTCCACAGCGTGCCGCCGGCCTCCGGCAGCAGGAACTCCCAGCGGTCCCCGTTCTCCATGTTGAGGATCGTGATGTCGCCCGACCAGCCGATGACCGCGAGGGCGTCGCCGGAGACGAGGTCCTCCGCGTAGGAGTTGCCGCGCACCTGACGGATCTGACCGGAGCTGATCTGCTCGTTGAGCACCTCCAGCGCCGCGAAGAACTCGTCGTCACCCCAGTCCTCCGACGACGGGTCCACGCCCTGCTCGAGCATGATCAGGCCGACGGTGTCGCGCATCTCGCTGAGCACCTCGACCCGCCCCTTGAGGGCCGGGTCCCACAGGTCCGACACCGTGCGCATGCCGTTCGCCACGGCCTCCTTGCTCCAGGCGATGCCGGCGAAGCCCGACTGCCACGTGAGCGAGTGCTGCCGGCCCGGGTCGAAGGAGACGTCGCGCAGCCCGGGCAGGAGGTTCTCCCAGTTGGGGATGTTCGCCTTGTCCAGCTCCTGGGTGTAGCCCAGGCGGATCATCCGCGCGGCCATCCAGTCCGTCAGCGTCACGATGTCCTGGCCGATGTCCTGGCCGTTGGCGAGCTGCCCCTGCACGCGCCCGAAGTAGGAGTCGTTGTCCTCGATGTCCTCGGCGTAGGTCACCGAGATCCCGGTCTCGTCCGTGAACCGCTCGAGCGTCGGGTAGGACTGGGAGGAGTCGTCGTAGTCGAGGTAGAGGGTCCAGTTGGCCCAGTTGACCGTCGGGTCGTTCTCGGACTGGTCCTGCGGGGCGCCACCGGTGGAGGTCTCACCGCCGGTCGGGGTGCCGCCGGTGCCGCAGGCGGCGAGCAGGGCGCCCATCCCGGCGACGCCCGCGCCGGTCCGGAGCACCGAGCGGCGGGAGACCTGAGCGAGCTGGGCGCGGACGAGCTGGCGGACGAGCGGGTCGGCGGGGGCGGGACGACGCTTCACAGGGGGCTCCTGTCGGATCTCGGCCCACGGGGGGCGAACGTGGGGTCGGGCAGGCGGCCTGGCGGCCGGGGTTGTGGTGGGGTGATGGTGTCAGGGTGATGCACCCCACACAAGGGATTCCATCGTCATCGGCGTGATCTGCAACGAAAAAGTCACACAACGGCGCGGATGAGGGGTGGGGCCGCCCCGCGACGGCGTTCGGGGCGGCCCCCGCGGGTCACTCGAACGCGCTCATGACGTGCTTGATGCGGGTGTAGTCCTCGAACCCGTACATCGACAGGTCCTTGCCGTACCCGGAGTGCTTGAACCCGCCGTGCGGCATCTCCGCCACGAACGGGATGTGGGTGTTGATCCAGACCACACCGAAGTCGAGGGCCCGCGACATGCGCAGCGCCGTGCTGTGGTCGGAGGTCCAGACGGAGCTGGAGAGCCCGTACTGGACACCGTTCGCCATCGCGATCGCCTCGGCCTCGTCCCGGAAGGTCTGCACCGTGATGACCGGACCGAAGATCTCCGTCTGGATGGCCTCGTCGTCCTGCCGCAGGCCGTCGACGACGGTCGCCTCGTGGAAGAAGCCGACGTCGCCCTGGCGCCGGCCCCCGGCGACGACGCTGGCGTGGTCGGGCAGCCGCTCGAGGAAGCCCATGACCCGCTCCAGCTGGCCCGGGTTGTTGACGGGACCGAAGGCGACGTCCTCCTCCGGGCGGCCGGTCCTCGTGCCGCGCGCCTGCTCGGCGAGGGCCGCGACGAAGTCGGCGTGGACGGACTCGTGCACGAGCACGCGGGTGGCGGCCGTGCAGTCCTGGCCGGCGTTGTAGTAGCCCGCCCCGGCGATCCCCTCCGCCGCCGCGGCGACGTCGGCGTCCCCGAAGACGACGACGGGGGCCTTGCCACCGAGCTCGAGGTGGACCCGCTTGACGTCGCGCGCCGCCGAGCCCGCGACCTCCATGCCGGCCCGCACGGAGCCGGTGATGGAGACCATGTCCGGCCGGGGGTGCTCGACGAGCGCGCGGCCCGTGTCGCGGTCGCCGCAGATGACGTTGAGGACGCCCGGCGGGAGGAACTCCTGCGCGAGCTCCGCCAGGAGCACGGTGGAGGCCGGGGTCGTGTCCGAGGGCTTGAGGACGACGGTGTTGCCCGCGGCCAGCGCCGGGGCGATCTTCCACACGCCCATCATGAGCGGGTAGTTCCACGGCGTGACCTGACCGACGACCCCGACGGGCTCGCGGCGGATCCACGACGTGTGGCCCTTCATGTACTCCCCCGCGCTGGACCCCTCGAGGATGCGGGCGGCACCGGCGAAGAAGCGGAACTGGTCGACGCAGGGCGGCACCTCGTCGGTCGCCGTCAGCGCGAGCGGCTTGCCCGTGTTGCGCGACTCGACCGCGACGAACTCCTCGGCCCGTCGCTCGAGGGCGTCAGCGATGCGCAGCAGCGCCAGCTGCCGCTCGGCCGGCGTGGCGTCGCGCCAGCCCCCGAAGGCGTCGGACGCGGCCGCGTAGGCGGCCTCCACGTCCTCGGCGCCGGACAGCGGGGCACTCGCGTACGCCTCGCCGGTGCTGGGGTCGACCACGTCCGTCGTGCGGCCCTGCGCCGCGGGGACCGTGCGGCCCCCGACGACGTTGTGCAGCTCGATGGTGCCCGTGGTGGTGGAGCTCGTGGACACAGCGCCTCCGTACGGCTCATGGCGCGACCTGTCAGGGGTCACGCCGTCGTGACTGCTGAAACCAGCAGCACGGTAGCGCAGATGCGCCGCCGCGGTCACCGGTTTCCGCTGTTCCGACCCGTGCATTCGACGGGATGCTGCGTCAACACGCCGCCGACCGACGGAATCGCTTGCATTGCCGCGCCAGTCCAGGGAACATCGCCACCATGGCCGAGCAGCGCAAGTCACCGCCGGTGGTCCTCGACGCCGTCTCCAAGGGCATCATCGAACAGCTCCAGGAGGACGGTCGACGGCCGTACGCGGCGATCGGCAAGGCCGTGGGCCTGTCGGAGGCCGCCGTGCGCCAGCGCGTCCAGCGCCTGGTCGAGTCCGGCGTGGTGCAGATCGTCGCCGTGACCGACCCCATCCAGGTCGGCTTCTCCCGGCAGGCGATGATCGGCATCAAGGCCGAGGGCGACCTGCAGGCGCTGGCCGACCGGATCGCCGAGATCGCCGAGGTCGACTACGTGGTCGTGACCGCCGGCGCGTTCGACGTCCTCGTGGAGGTCGTGTGCGAGGACGACGAGCACCTGCTGCAGGTGCTCAACACCGAGATCCGGACGCTCCCGGGGGTGCGGACCACCGAGACGTTCGTCTACCTCAAGCTGCGCAAGCAGCTCTACAACTGGGGAACCCGATGACGGAGACGATGGGCACCACCACCTCGACGACCACGCCGGCGGGTACCGACCGCCAGCAGGCCGCGCGCAACCACCTCTGGGGGCACATGACCCGCCAGTCGACGTGGGAGCAGGGCCACGTCCCGGTGATCGTGCGGGGCCAGGGCCACCACGTGTGGGACGCGGAGGGACGGCAGTACATCGACGGGCTCTCCGGGCTCTTCGTGGTGCAGGCCGGTCACGGCAGGGCGGAGCTGGCCGAGCGCGCGCGGCAGCAGGCCGAGGAGCTCGCGTTCTTCCCGCTGTGGTCCTACGCGCACCCGCAGGCCATCGACCTGGCCGAGCGCCTGGCCCACCACGCCCCCGGCGACATCAACCGGGTCTTCTTCACCACCGGCGGCGGGGAGGCCGTCGAGACAGCGTGGAAGCTGGCCAAGCAGTACTGGAAGCTCATGGGTCAGCCCACCAAGCACAAGGTCATCTCCCGGGCCGTCGCCTACCACGGGACGCCGCAGGGCGCGCTGGCCATCACCGGGCTGCCGGGGATGAAGGCGCCGTTCGAGCCGCTCGTCCCGGGGGCGCACAAGGTTCCCAACACGAACATCTACCGCGCGCCGGTGGAGCTGCGGGACGACCCGAAGGCATTCGGCCGCTGGGCCGCCGACCGGATCGAGGAGGCCATCCTCTTCGAGGGCCCGGAGACGGTGGCCGCGGTCTTCCTGGAGCCGGTGCAGAACTCCGGCGGGTGCTTCCCGCCGCCGCCCGGGTACTTCGAGCGGGTACGCGAGATCTGCGACCAGTACGACGTGCTCCTCGTCTCGGACGAGGTGATCTGCGCGTTCGGCCGCATCGGTGACATCTTCGCCTGCAACGACTACGGCTACGTCCCGGACATGATCACCTGCGCGAAGGGCATGACGTCCGGCTACTCCCCCATCGGGGCGACGCTCGTGTCGGACCGGATCTTCGAGCCGTTCCGCGGCGGGACCACGACCTTCTACCACGGCTACACGTTCGGCGGGCACCCGGTCAGCGCGGCCGTCGCCATGGCGAACCTCGACATCTTCGAGCGGGAGGAGCTCCCGCAGCGGGTGCACGAGAACGGCCCCGTGTTCCGCCGCACCCTCGAGAAGCTGCTCGACCTGCCGATCGTGGGCGACGTCCGCGGCGACGGGTACTTCTACGGCATCGAGCTGGTCAAGGACCAGACGACGCGGGAGACCTTCGACGACGACGAGAGCGAGCGCCTCCTGCGCGGGTTCCTCTCCCACGCGCTGCTGGACGCCGGCCTGTACTGCCGTGCCGACGACCGCGGCGACCCCGTCATCCAGCTCGCGCCGCCGTTGACGATCGGCCCGGCCGAGTTCGACGAGATCGAGCAGATCCTGCGGGACGTCCTGACCCGGGCGTGGGCACAGCTGTGACCCTCCGACGATGAGCCGCCCGCCCGACCGTCGCCGGCCGGGCCGTTCGCCCGGGGTGCGGGAGGCCCGGTGAGCCCGCCGTACCGCCGCCTGTCCCTGTGGTTGGACCAGGTGGCCGATGACGGTGACGACCTCGTGCCCCGGCCCGGGCTCACGGGGGCCACGGACGCGGACGTCGTCGTCGTGGGCGCCGGCCTGACGGGACTGTGGACCGCGTACTACCTCACGGAGGCCGATCCCGGGCTCGACGTGCTGGTGGTCGAGCAGGAGATCGCCGGGTTCGGCGCGAGCGGGCGCAACGGTGGCTGGTGCTCCGCACTGTTCCCCGCCTCGGCGGCGACGCTCGCCGCCCGGCACGGCGCCGACGCCGCCCGGGCGCTGCGGGCGGCCATGCGCGACACGGTCGTGGAGGTCGCCGGCGTCGCGGCGGCCGAGGGGATCGCGTGCGACGTCGCCTACGGCGGCACGGTGGTCCTCGCACGCTCCGGGCCCCAGCTCCGACGAGCCCGTGCCGAGGCGGTCGAGGGACCGCGGTGGGGCGACGAGGTCGAGCTGCTCGACGCCGACGCGGCGCGCGCCCGGCTCGGCGCGACCGACGTCCTGGGGGGCACCTACGTGCCGGACTGCGCGGCGCTGCACCCGGCACGGCTGACCCGCGGGCTCGCTCGGGTGCTGCAGGAACGCGGCGTCCGGATCGCCGAGCGCAGCCGGGTCGTCGGGATCGAGCCCGGGCGCGTCGTCGTCGAGCACCGGCCACCCGGGGAGCCGGCCGACGCGACGGCGGTCCGCGCGACCGTCCGGTGCCGGTACGTCGTCCGGGCGACCGAGGCCTGGACGCCCCAGCTGCCGGGGAGCCGTCGCGCGGTGGCGCCGGTCTACTCCCTCATGGTCGCCACGGAGCCGCTGCCGCAGGAGGTCTGGGACGTCATCGGGCTGCGCGAGCGGGAGACGTTCTCCGACCACCGGCACCTCATCGTCTACGGCCAGCGGACGGCGGACGGACGACTCGCCTTCGGCGGTCGCGGGGCTCCCTACCACTGGCGCAGCGCCGTCCGCCCCCGCTTCGACCGTGAGCCGAACGTCTTCGCGGCGCTGGAGAGCACGCTGCACGAGCTGTTCCCCGTGCTCGCCGACGTGCGCGTCACCCACCGCTGGGGCGGTCCGCTCGGCATCGCCCGCGACTGGCACGCGTCGGTCGGCCTGGACCGGAGGGAGGGGCTGGCCTGGGCCGGTGGGTACGTCGGGGACGGACTGTCCACCACGAACCTCGCCGGACGCACCCTGGCGGACCTCATCACGGGTCGGGACACCGAGCTGACGCGCCTGCCGTGGGTCGGGCACCGGTCCCCCTCCTGGGAGCCCGAGCCGCTGCGGTGGCTCGGTGTCAACGCCGGCCTGCAGGCCATGACGCTGGCCGACCGCGAGGAGCAGCTGACGGGGCGCCCGAGCGTCGTCGAGCGCCTCGTCCGGCCGCTCCTGGGCTGACGCACCGCGCCGCCGCGGCCGCTGGGGCGGGCGGGCCGCGGCGGCTTCGCCCGTCAGGCCCGGGCCAGCACCTCGTGCGCGCGCGCCCGCGCCCACCGCTCGGCGTCGAGGACCGCATCGAGGGTGAGGTCACCGGAGGAGCCGGTGTGGTCGGCGAGCACACGCTCGACCGTGTCGACGACGTCGAGGAAGCCGATACGCCCCTCGAGGAATGCCGCCACGCACTCCTCGTTCGCGGCGTTGAGCACGGCCGGGTGGGTGGGCGAGGCGCGCACGGCGGCCCGGGCCAGCGCGAGCGCACCGAAGACCTCCTCGTCGACCGGCTCGAACGTCCAGGACGCCGCCGAGGTCCAGTCGCACGCCGGCGCGACGTCGTCGAGACGCTCGGGCCAGGACAGCCCGAGCGCGATCGGCAGCCGCATGTCGGGCGGTGACGCCTGGGCGATCGTCGAGCCGTCGGCCATCTCCACCATCGAGTGGACGACCGACTGCGGGTGGACCACGACGGCGATGTCCTCGACCGGGACGTCGAAGAGCAGGTGCGCCTCGATGAGCTCGAGGCCCTTGTTCATGAGCGTGGCGGAGTTGATCGTCACCACCGGACCCATCGACCAGGTCGGGTGGGCGAGAGCCTGCTCGGGCGTCACCGCCTTCACCTCGTCCCGCGTCCGGCCCCGGAACGGTCCGCCGGAGGCGGTCAGCACGAGGCGCCGCACCTCCTGCAGCCGCCCCGCGCGCAGGCACTGGGCGATCGCGGAGTGCTCCGAGTCCACCGGCACGATCTGGTCGGCGCGCCGCTGGGCCTGCCGGACCAGCTGCCCGCCGACGACGAGCGACTCCTTGTTGGCCAGCGCGAGCGTGCTGCCCGCCGCGAGCGCGGCGAGGGTGGGTCGCAGCCCGATCGAGTCGGTGATGCCGTTGAGGACGACGTCGGTGCCGCGTCCCGCGAGCTCCGTGGCTGCGTCCGGCCCGGTGAGGAGCTCGACGCCGAGGCCGCCGACCCCCCGCTCGGCGGCGACCCTCGTCACGGCCTCCAGGACGGCGATCCCGGCGGCGGGGTCGGCCACCGCGACGGTGGTCACCCCGAGCTCGACCACCTGCTCGGCGACGAGCCGCGGGTCACGCCCGCCGGCGGCCAGCCCGACGACGCGGAACCGGTCCGGGTGGCGTCGCAGGACGTCGACGGCCTGCGTCCCGATGGACCCGGTGGACCCGAGGAGGACGACGGTGCGCTGGACGGCGGGGACGGACTCGTGGCGACTCACCGCGGCATTGTGTCGCACGTTGCCTCCGGCGCTGCGCGACGGCACCTGACGTGCAGCGCCCGGCCGGCCTGTGAGCGGTCGGCTCACTCGACGCCGAGCAGGACCTCCACGGCCCGGTCGCAGAACGCGTCCACAGCCGCCTCGCCGTAGGCCTTGGCGCCCCGGGCCCGCCGGAAGGTGGCCGACCGGATCTCGTCGGAGGTGAGGCTCGCGCCGTTGTCGAAGTAGTCGACGAGGCGGTGGCACAGCGCGTCGACGTCCTCCGGGAGGTACCCCTGCTGACCGCGGGCGGCCGGCGCGAACCGCTCGCCGTCAGGACGCGTGAGGCGCCCGTACAGGGTCCGCGCCTGCGCGGCGAGGTGGTCCATCCACGCCTGCTGGCCGTGCGCCGTCACGTAGTCCGTGCGCTGGCGGGTCACGAACGCCCGCTCGAGCCGGTCCATCGCGGCGTCCACCGGACCGGTCGCGTAGCCGCCGCGCACCAGGTCGAAGGCGGTCAGCCGGACGTCCCGCCCGGTGAGCGGCTCCGCCGTCGGCGAGCCCTCGTACACCCGGCGGGCCCGGTCGAAGAACTCGTCGACCTGCGCCGTGTCGTAACCGGAGTGCATCCGGCCGGCGCTGCGGAACAGGGCACTCATCGTTCCTCCGCTGCGAGCTGTCCGCACGCCCCGTCGATGTCGCTGCCCCGGGTGTCCCGCACGGTCGTCGGGATCCCGTGGGCACGCAGCCGGGCCACGAACTCCGCCTCCACGGCGGGTTCGCTCGCGGTCCAGATCGAGCCGGGCGTCGGGTTGAGGGGGATGGGGTTGACGTGCACCCAGCCACGGCCCCGCTCGGTCAGCTTCTGCCCGAGGAGGTCCGCGCGCCAGGCATGGTCGTTCATGTCCTTGATCAGGGCGTACTCGATGCTGATGCGAGCTGGAGGAGGAGCTGCCGGATTGGGAGATCGTCATCGGCACCCGGGAAGCGGCGGATAT
>JACIXM010000446.1 GCA_014360395.1 Actinotalea sp. | reverse complement strand
ACCACGAGACCTCGGCCGGGGCGAGGGAGGCGCCCGCGAGGGGCACGACGAGGTTGCCGACGACGGGGATGAACCACGCCGGCGAGACGTGCACCATCGCGAAGACCGGCCGCTGGATCCAGGCGTTGATGACGGCGAGCGTCAGGACGAGCTGCGCCGCGGCGCCGACCCACCACAGGGCGGTCGCCACGCCGGGCACGACAGCGCGGCCGGCCGCCGCCAGGAGCAGCAGGCCGATGCTCACGGTCGGGACGAACGCGATCCGCACCGGGTGGGCGATCTCGGCCCGGACCGCGGCCGGGTGGCGGACGAGCTTGAGCAGGTAGGCGACGAGGATCGCCGCGTAGACCGTCGTCGCGACCCAGAACAGCACGACACCGACCGCCGACGGCGCCCCGAGCACGTCCGCCGCACGCAGCCACGCCAGCGCCAGCCCGCCCAGGCCCATGACCACGGCGAAAAACGTCACGGGCAGGTGCTCGAGGCGCTGCGGGCTCGCTGCGGCACCCGGGTCGGGCGCCACGACGTCGTCCTGGGGACCGGGGCGGGAAGGTCGCCGAGCTCGTCAGGTCCCGCCGAAGCCGTCAGTTCTGGTTGACGAGCTCGCGGGGAACTGACGATCTCGGCGCGGCTGCACGGCAGGTCCGTCGACGTCGGCCCCGCCGAGGGCGGCCCGCAGCGCGGCGCGGTCCGCCGCCGAGAGCCTGCCGGCGAGCAGCCCCAGCGCGACCACCCGATCCCCGGCCCGATCCAGCGCCTGCTCGGCGCACGCGGCGGCGTACTCCTCCCGCGAGAGCGCCGGGCGGTAGTTCCAGCGCCGCGCGCCGGCCACCCGCTCGGCGAGCCCCTTGCGGGTGAGGTTCGTCAGGACGGTCGCCACGGTGGTGTAGGCGAGCTCGGTCGTGACCAGTCGGTCCAGGACCCGGCGCGCGCAGAGCTGGTCGGGGCAGTCCCACAGCACGTCCATGACCCGCTGCTCGAGCGTGCCCAGCACGGGTACGGCAGCCTCGGCCGCCCGGGCACCGGGCTGCTCACCGCGGGGCGTCGTCGTCCCGGCGAGCGGCACCTGGCGGGGGGCGCCCGTGGACCTGGCGGTGGTCGGCATGTGTCTACTATGCCGCATAGAGCGTTACTACCCGCGATCGTAGAGATCCGCGGGCGCCTTCGACGAGAGGACACCGTGAGCACCACCCCCACGACCCCCCGCCGCCGGGTGCAGCCCGTGCAATGGGCGGTCCTCGCCTTCCTCCTCGTCCTGACCGGGGTGCTGCTCGCCGTGACGACCGGCGGCAACGACGGCGCCGAGGACGCCGCTTCAGCCGGCCCCGCCCAGGACGCCCCGGCCGCCGGGGACCGCGGTCGGGCCGCGGACGACCCGGACGGGCCCGCGGCCGAGGTGGTCGAGCCGGAGGCCCCGCGCACCCTGGAGACGGCCCGCCGCGACCCCGACGACCCGCTGGCCGACGGCCCCGTCGACGCTCCCGTGACGCTCGTCGTCTACTCCGACTACCAGTGCCCCTTCTGCGCGCTGTGGTCCCAGCAGACGCTGCCGGTGATGCGCGAGTACGCGGCCGCGGGCCAGCTGCGGATCGAGTGGCGCGACGTCAACGTGTTCGGCGTGGACTCCGCCCGGGCCGCGCGCGCCGCCTACGCCGCGGGCCTGCAGGGAGCGTTCTGGGAGTACAAGGAGGCGCTGTTCGCCGACGGCGACCGCCCGCCGCCGGAGCTGCTCACCGACGAGGGCCTGGCCGCTCTCGCCGCCGACCTGGGGCTGGACACCCAGCGCTACGCCGCCGACGTCGCCTCGGGCGAGGTCGGCGCCGCGGTGCAGGCCAACGCCGACGAGGGGGCCGCGATCGGCGCCTACTCCACGCCGTCGTTCCTCGTCGGCGGCGTGCCGGTCGTCGGCGCCCAGCCCACCGAGGTCTTCGTCGCGGCCGTCGAGGACGCGCTGGCGCGCGCCGCGGGCTGAGCGTGGAGATCGGGTACCTCACCGCCCTCCTGGGCGGCGCCCTCGCGCTGCTCAGCCCGTGCGGCGCCCTTCTCCTGCCGGCGTTCTTCGCCGGCACCGTCGGCGCGGGCCCGCGGCTGCTCCTGCACGGCGGGGTCTTCTACCTCGGCCTGTCGGTCACCCTGGTGCCGCTCGGGGTGGGCGCCGGCCTGCTCGGCACGGCGCTCACCGCCCAGCGCGAGCTGCTGGTGACGGTCGCCGGGCTGCTCATCGTGGTCCTCGGGATCCTCGTGGCGCTCGGCATCGGCTTCGACACGCAGCGGCTGCTGCCGGGCGCGGACCGCTGGCGCGCCGCCGCCGGGCGCCGCAGCGGCCTGCCCCGCACGTTCGTCCTCGGCACCCTGTCCGGCGTCGCCGGCTTCTGCGCCGGCCCGATCCTCGGCGCCGTGCTGACGCTCGCGGCGACGAGCGACTCCGTCGTCGTCGGCGGCACGATGCTGGCCGTCTACGGGGCCGGGATGGTCGTGCCCCTCCTGGCCGTGGCGTGGGGGTGGACGCGGCTCGGACCGGCCGGCCGGTCCCGCCTGCGCGGCCGGGAGGTCGTGCTGGGGCGGGTCCGCACGCACACCACCTCCCTGGTCACGGGTGCGCTCCTCGTCGTCGTCGGCATCGTGTTCGCCCTCACCAACGGCATGGCCGCGCTGCCCGACCTCGTGCCGGTGCGCACCCAGGCCCGGCTGCAGGAGTGGGCGCTGGCGGCCGGCGGCGCCGTGCCGGACGTCGCCCTCGTCCTCGGCGGCGCCGCGGTCGCCCTCGCGCTGTGGATCGCCTGGACC
>JACIXM010000445.1 GCA_014360395.1 Actinotalea sp. | reverse complement strand
CGGTCGCCCTCGCGCTGTGGATCGCCTGGACCCGCCGCTCCGGCCGCGCCGACGACGACGCCCCGGTCGCCGCCGGCGGGGCGGAGGACCGGACCGGGGGCGCATCGTGAGGCGCGCACGGCCGGTGCACGGAGGGCGGTCCCGGATGCGCCCGGCAGCACGCGCGGTCGTGGCCGGCGTCGTCCTGGCGGTCCTCGCCGGCTGCACGGCGGGCGGGCAGGGACCCATGCCCGACGGCGCCGCGACGGAGGGTGCCGCGCCGTCGGGCGGCGCGGGCGACCACGCCCAGGACCCCGTGCGCGTGGACCGCCCGGCCGAACGCGTGGACCGGCTCGACGTCGCCGTGCCCGCCTCGGTGCGGGACGCGGTCGCCGTGGCGCCGGGCTGGACGGCGCGCCCGGTCGACGTCGGCGGCACGCTCGTCGGGACGCGCGAGGACGACGGCACCGACCTGGTTCTCGCCGTCGACGGCGCCGGCACCGTGGTGTGGGAGGCGCAGCGCCCCGCCGGCACCCGGCTCGTGCCCACCCGCGCGGGTGAGGAGCCGGTGCTCGTGCTCGCGCACGCAGGCGCGGACGGCGCGACCGTCGCCCACGGCGTCGACCCGGCCACCGGCACGACGCTGTGGGGCCCGCTCACCGTCGACGGCACCCTGGTCGGACCGGGCCTCGTCGTCGAGGACGCAGAGCGACGCAGCGCCCTGGACCCGGCGACCGGCGCCCCGCTCGCGGTCGACGGCACAGCCGTCCTGGAGCAGGACGGGACCGTCGTCCTCAGCGACGGCACGACCCTCCGCGCCGTCCGCGCCGCGGAGCCGGGCACCCCGCTCTGGTCCGTCCCGCAGGCCGACCTGGAGCTGGACGACGGCACGCCCGCCGCACCGGCCGACGCCGCGCCGCCGGCCGGGACCGCGCTGCTGGCCACCGGTGAGGCCGGCACGCTCCTGGACCTCGTCGACGGCACGGCCATCGCCACCGGCGTCACCGACGCCCGCGCCGACAGCGCCCTCGGCACCGTGGTCGCCCTCGCGCCGGGCCGGCTCAGCGGCCACGCGGCCCGTGCCGCGGAGGGGGGCGACGAGGAACTTGGCCCCGGCCGCGACGTGCTGTGGTCCCGCGAGGTCCGCGACGGCACCCGGCTCGCGGCGAGCACCGGTGCACTGGCGTACCTGCGGGTCGACGACGCCGTCCTGGTCGTCAACGCCCTGACCGGGGTCGACGCCGTCGCCTACGAGGAGACCGGTGGGCTCCCGCTCGCCGTCCCGGCGCTCGCGGCCACGACGGGCGCGGTCGTCGTCCGCAGCGACCGGTGGCTCGTGCTGGTCCCCGCTGCCTGAGCCGCCGCCCGGCCGCGCGCCACCCCCGCCCCGGCACGGGAGTCAGCGCCGGGCCCACCGCCGCACCACGAGCGCCAGGCCGCCGACGACGGTCGCCGCGAGCATGCCGAGGTAGGGCTCGTACCCGCGCCGCAGCATCGGCTGGGTGACCTTCGCCGCGCCGGCCACGGCCGCCCCGACCGCGAGCGCCCGCGCCGCCCGTGCGCCGCCGGTGTGCAGCGCGAAGGGCACCACGGGGACGTCGAGGTCGGCGGCCGCCTGGGCGTAGACCTTGAGCGGGATCGCGTCGGCGGCCTCGCGCCACGCGCCCAGCGGTCCGGCGGCGAGGCGCTCGTGCGCCGCGCGGTGCATGGGCGCGGGCGCGAGGAGCGTGGGCAGGCGCACGCCCCGGCGGGCCAGCGCGCGGTTGACCAGGGCGCCCGCGACGGAGCCGACGGCCAGCCACCGCGCGGACGCGACGACCCGCGGCGGGTTCGCCGCACCGACCGCCGCGAGGTACACCTCCCCCGGCAGCGGCAGGACCGTCGCCCCCGCGAAGCCCCAGGCGGCCGCACCCGCCATCCCCGCCCGCCCGTTCATCGCGCGACGGAAGACCCGCCACGGGGGGGACGGCTTGTACGACGCCGGCCCCATGTCCAGCAGCTCCTGGATCTGCTCCTTGACCGGGTCCATGCTGTCGCGGAGGTCCTCGGGCTGGATCGCCCGGCCCAGGCGCACCTCGACCGGGCCCGGACGGAACCGCCCCCCCTTGGGCAGCAGCTCGTGGGTGCCGACGACCGCGACGGGCAGGATCGGGACGTCGAACTCCTTGGCCATCCGCAGCGCACCCTTGCGGAACGTCTGGAGCCGACCGTCCTTGCTGCGGGTGCCCTCGGGGAAGACGAGCAGGCTCGAGCCCTGGCCGAGCACCTGCTGGGCGCCCTCGACGAGCGAGTCGTAGCCCCCGCCCCCCTTGCGGCGGACCGGCACGGCACCGATCGCCATCTTCACCACGGCCTTGCGCCAGCGCGTGGAGAACCAGTAGTCCTCCGCGGCGACGACCATCGGCTTGTAGGGCGTCGGGAAGGCGGCGATGAGCGCGGGGGTGTCCGCGTGCGAGCTGTGGTTCGCGACGACGACCATCGCCTCGTACGGGGCGCTGCCGGTCACCTTGAAGCCGCCGACGGCCTGGAAGAACCAGCGCCAGAACGTCTTGCGCGCCGCGCCCGTGTACGTGAAGCCGGGGGGCGTCCCGACGCGGCGCCGGCGCTGCTGCTGCAACCGCTCGGCGGCCTCCTCCGCGCGGTGCCGGGCCTCGACGGCGAAGTCGTGGGCGCGCTCGGCGGCCTCCTCGGCGCGCTGGCGGGCCTCGGCGGCGATGTCGGCGGCGATCCCGCCCGCGGCACGACGGGTCTGCTCGGCGAGGTCCTCGGCGACGCGGCGGGCGTCCTCCGCCGCACGTCGGCGTGCAGCGCTCAGCTCCGCGGCGATCTGGCGGGCGTGCTCGAACGCCTCGTCGGGGCGGTGCGCGTGCTCGACCTGCTCCGCCGGCCCGGCGTCGCCGTCGTCCTCGCCCGCCCGCCGGCGCAGCAGGTGGCCCACCGGACGCTCGGGCGTCCGCCGGCCGGGCGCCGGGTCGGCGGCGTGCAGCTCGAAGGCACCGACGGGGGTGTCCTCGGCCGCGTCGGCGGACTCGCGGGCGGACTCGGCGGGCGGCGCGTCGTCGCCGGCCGGTGCGACGGGGTGCGGCTCGGCGCTCACGGGAGCACCGTCCCGACGTGCCGGATCCCCGGATGACGCTGCACCGTCGACTCCACGAGGTCGCCCTCCTCCGCTCCCGGGCACCGCGACCACGACCGGCCACGCTGCCATCGCACCAGTACCCCGGCACCCCCGCGACAAGCGTCCCACCGATCGGCGCCGCTGCCGCCACCGCACCGGTCCCGGTTCGCGCGGGGTCCAGCGTGACAGGACCCGGCCCCGGTGCGCGACCCGGCGGGCGCGGGGCGCCTCAGGCCGTGGTGGTGTGCGGGACGAGGCCGGCAGCGGTCTCGCGCTCCAGCGCGTCGTGCAGCCGCAGGACCGCGTAGAGCCCGTAGAGCAGCCGGCGCAGCTCCACG
>JACIXM010000444.1 GCA_014360395.1 Actinotalea sp. | reverse complement strand
GACGGCCGCGGGTCGATGGTGCAGGTCGAGGCCGCCGCGCGCTGGCTGCTGGTGCTCCGACGGCTGCGCAGCCATGTCCGTCGCCGGCGACGGGTGCGGGAGGAGCGCCGGCGTGCCGGCGTGGACGAGCGGCTGCGTGCCGGCCGCGCGCCGTCGCGGCCGACACTGCTCCGACTCGTCGCTCTCCGCCCCGGCCGCTGAGGCCGGGGCGTCGAGGAGCGGTGCCGTGCGGGGGTCGGCCCCGGGTCGCCGGCGCCCCGCTGTCAGGCGCCGACGAGGGCCTCGCGCGCGGCCTGCAGGCGCGCCGCCGCGTCGTCGGCGACCGCCCCGACCCCGGGGTTGGCCGTGACCTCGCTCATCACCTGCGGGTCGAGGAAGTCCACGCCGGTGCGGCCGTCGCCGAGGTCCCGTACGACGACGTTGCACGGCAGCAGGAGCCCGATGGTCTCCTCCGCCTGGAGCGCGCGGTGAGCCAGGGGCGGGTTGCACGCGCCGAGGATGACCTGACGCGGGATGTCCACGTCGATCTTCGTCTTGAGGGTCGCGGACATGTCGATCTCGGTGAGGACGCCGAAGCCCTGGTCCTTCAGCGCGGCGCGGGTGGCCTCGACGGCCTCGTCGAACGGGCGGTCCAGGACGGTGCTGATCGCGTAGCCCATCAGGACTGCGCCTTCGCCAGCTCCGCGCGGACCTCGTCCATGTCGAGGGCCTTGGCCTGCTTGATGAGGTCCTCGAGCGCGTTGCCGGGCAGCGCGCCGGGCTGGGCGAAGAGCAGGACGCCCTCGCGGAAGATCATGAGGGTCGGGATGGAGCTGATGCCGGCCTGGCCGGACAGCTCGGGCTCGGCCTCGGTGTCCACCTTGCCGAACACGACGTCCGGGTGCTTCTCGGACGCGGCCTCGTAGACGGGCGCGAACATGCGGCACGGGCCGCACCACGCGGCCCACCAGTCCACGAGCACCAGCTTGTCGGAGTCGACGGTGCTCTCGAAGGTCTCGGCGGTCAGGTCGACGGTCGCCATGGGTGCTCCTCTCGGTCAGCGGGGTGCGGTGGGCGGTCGGCCCCACGGCACGACCATACCCCTGGGGGTATCAACCCGGCGACTGCCCCGGATGTTCCCGGCCGGCGGGAGGCCGGCCCAGGAGGCCCTCCCACCGTACGCCCGGCGGCTCAGCGACGGGCGCTGACCTCCAGGGCCAGGCGAGCGACCTCCTCGGGGGCGGCCCCGGTGTCCGCGTCGCGTGCCGGCACGTCGGCGAAGTCGCCGCGCAGGGCCTTGAGCGCCGTGCGCTCGGTGTCGATCTCCCGCCGTGTCCGCACGCCGAGCCGGCGGAACACCTCGATGGGCGGGCACCAGCCCTGCAGCGCGTGCTGCACGAGGAACCCCGGCACGATGGTGGACAGGACCAGCCAGCGGGGGGAGTGCAGGCGGGACAGGGCGACGCCGACGAGCGTGAGCGACGCGGCGTTGAGCTCCAGGACCCGCTCGACGTCCCACTCCCGGTCCAGCTCGGCCAGGCGGTCGCTGATCGCGGCCTCGTCCGCGCCCCGCAGGCGGGCGACGTCGCGCACGCGCTGCTCGTCGAGGTCACGGTTGACGTCGTCCGTGGTGGCCCCGCGGACCGGGTCGTCCGGTTCGTGCACCATGCTCGTCCCACTCCTCGCTGCGGTCGGGTGCGCCGAGGGTCGGCCCCCCGGCGCACCCGCGACGGTCAGACGCCCAGACCCACGCGGTCCACGCGACGGTGGTAGCGCATGCCGGTGATGCCGCCCAGCACCGCCCCGACGAGGGCGGCGATCGCGACGACGAGCGCGACGATCAGGCCCACGGTCGTCACGTCACCCTCGTTCACCGGGATCCGGGGGAAGGCGTTGACGTCGGCGAGCACGTTGAACTCGGCGCCCGCGATGAGGCCGAGCACGGCCACGGCGATCGCGATGACCAGGGCCCACAGCCACACGGCGACGCCCTGCTTGGCCCCGTCGAACCGCGCCATCCGCCCGGCGACGTAGCCGCCGGCGAAGTAGGACACGAAGAGGATGACGAGCAGCACGATGGCGCCGACCCAGCCGACCGTCTCGGCCGTTGCGTCCGCGGACGCGTCGGCGCCGAGACCGACGGCGGTCCCGATCGCGGCGGCGAGCGCGGTGAGGATCACCGCGGTCCCCATCGCCGCGAGCCAGCCGAAGAACGCGGAGCCGAACTTCATCCCGCCGAACTGCTCGCGCTCGCGGGCCAGGACGGTGTGGCGGTCGGCGACGACGGCGTCCGGGGCGGGCGCCGGACGCGCGGCGGCACCACCGGCCGCCGCGCCCCCGGCGGCACCCGCAGCTGCGGCGCCGGACGCACGACGGTCGTCGTGCCGGTCGTCGAGGTGCCGGTCGTCGAGGTGCCGGTCGTCGTGGTGCCGGTCGTCACGCCGGTCGGCGTCGCCGTCGTAGCGGTCCGGGACGCCGTCACCGTCCCGGTCGCGCACCGGCTCGGTGCGGTCGGTGCGGGTCGGCTGGTCCACCGGGCCCGGGGCGGCGTGCGCGCCACCGGTTCGGTCGTCGTGGGTGGTCATGGCGGTCTCCGTCCGGTCGTGCGGGCTCGTGTCCCTGCAGGTCACCGGGGGTGCCGCCCGGGGCCGGAGGAGCGCCCGTCTGGCTCGAACGTACGAGCGGCACGGGGGGTCGGCAACCGGAGCGGCAGCCATGACCTTCGGCCCCGCCCGGCCAGGTGGGCGCGGCGGACGATGGGGAGGTGGCCGGCGCACGCGTCGAGCAGGACAAGCTGGTCGGGCTCCTGCTCGTCGTCTCGACCGCGCTCCTCGCCGCGGGCGGGGTCGCGTGGTGGCTCGACGCCGTGTCCGCCGCGGACCGGCTCTGGGCAGCGGGCACCCTGGTCGGGCTGGCGTTCGCCGTGGGTACGACCCTCCGGGCCGCGCGCGAGCGCCGACCCACGGTCGACGTCATCGCCGTCCTCGCCCTCGTCGGGGCGCTGGTGGTGGAGGAGGCGTTCGCGGGGGCGGTCATCGCGGTCATGCTCGCGTCCGGCCAGGCGCTCGAGGCGCGGGCCGCGGCGCGGGCCCGAAGGGAGCTGGCCCTGCTGGTGCAGCGCGCGCCGCGCCGGGCCCGGCTGCGGGCCGGGGACCAGGTGCGGGACGTCGCCGCCGAGGAGGTCCTGCCCGGCGACGTCGTCGTGGTCGCGGCGGGCGAGGTGCTGCCGGTGGACGGGCGCCTGCTCGGCCCGGCGGTGCTCGACGAGTCCGCGCTCACCGGGGAGCCGCTGCCCGTCGAGCGCGGGGTCGGCCAGGACGTCCGCAGCGGCGTGGTCAACGCGGGAGGGCAGGTCGAGCTCGTCGCGACGGCCGCCGCCGAGGCGTCCACCTACGCGGGGATCGTCCGGCTGGTCGAGGCGGCGCAGGCGTCGTCGGCGCCGTTCGTGCGGGCGGCGGACCGGATCGCGGTGCTGTTCGTCCCGCTGACGCTCGTCGTCGCCGGCGGTGCCTGGCTGCTGTCCGGTGACCCGGTCCGGGCGGTCGCGGTGCTGGTCGTCGCGACCCCGTGTCCCCTGCTGCTGGCCGCGCCCATCGCGGTGATGTCCGGGATCTCCCGGGCGGCGCGGCTGGGCGTCGTCGTGCGCGGCGGGGGGCCGCTGGAGCGGCTGGCCGGTGCCCGGGTGGTGCTCTTCGACAAGACCGGGACGGTCACGCAGGGGCGGCCGGTCGTCAGCGCCGTCCTCACGCCGCCGGCCGGACCCGGCGTGCCGGCGCTCGACGCGGACGCGGTGCTCCGCCTCGCCGCTTCGCTGGACCAGATGTCCCCGCACGTCCTCGCCGGCGCGATCGTCACGGCGGCCGCCCGGCGCGGCCTCCCGCTGGTCCTGCCCACCGACGTCGAGGAGGTGCACGGGCACGGACTGCGCGGGCGGGTCGACGGGCACGAGGTCCAGGTGGGTCGGGCCGCCTGGGTGGGCGCGGCCGCCCCCTCCGGCACCGCGTCCGACGCCCGTCCCGACGCCGCCGCGCTGGACACCTGGGCGCGGCGCGCCCGTCGCCGCGCCGCCCTCGACGGGTCGCTCACCGTCTTCGTCGGGGTCGACGGACGACCCGCCGGGGCGGTGCTGCTGGAGGACCCGGTGCGGGCCGACGCGCCCCGGACGGTCCGGGTGCTGCGGGCCGCGGGGGTGCGCCGCGTCGTCCTGCTCACCGGGGACCGGTGGGACACCGCGCGCGCCGTCGGCCGGGTCGTGGGGGTCGACGACGTGGTCGCGGAGCGCGACCCGGCGGGCAAGCTCGAGGTGATCCACGCGGAGTCCGGCCGGGGCACCACGGTCATGGTGGGGGACGGCGTCAACGACGCTCCTGCCCTGGCGGCCGCCGACGTCGGCGTCGCGCTCGCGGCGAGGGGCGCCACGGCGTCCTCGGAGGCGGCGGACGTCGTCCTCACCACGGACCGCGTCGACGCCCTCGGCGACGCCATCACGGCGGCCCGGCGGGCCCGCCGTATCGCGCTGCAGGCCGCCGTCGTCGGCATGGGGCTCTCGCTCGTCGCCATGGGCGTCGCCGCGGCCGGCCACCTGCCGCCGGCCCTCGGCGCCGTCGTGCAGGAGGTCATCGACGTGCTGGCCATCGCCGTCGCGCTGCGGGCCGTCGTGCCGGTCCGGTCCCGGCGTCGCCTGACGCCCGCCGACACCGAGGCGGCCCGGGTGCTGTGGGGCGAGCACGACGCCGTCCTGCCGATCGTCGAGGAGGTCCGTGCCGTCGCGGACGCCCTGGAGGAGCCGGAGGCGCCCGGCGAGGTCGCCGACCTCGCCGCTGCACGGCGGCTGCTGGAGCGTCTGGAGAACGACCTCGTCCCCCACGAGCACCACGACGAGGAGGTCCTGGTACCCCTGCTCGCGCGGGCCCTCGGCGGGCACGACGCGACGGCCGCGCTGAGCCGGACGCACGCCGAGATCGAGCAGGAGGTCGTCCGCCTGCGGCACCTGCTGGACGGGCTGCCCGACGTCGAGGCGACGCCCGAGGACGTCGTGGAGCTGCGGCGGGTGCTGTACGGGCTCTACGCGGTCCTGCAGAT
>JACIXM010000443.1 GCA_014360395.1 Actinotalea sp. | reverse complement strand
TCTCCCCGCACGCCCGCTGACGGTCCGCCGACGGACGCCCCCTCGGCCGACGCAGGGCCTCGGCGCTACCCGAGCGCCGGGGCCCTGCGCGTCCCCGCGCGCACACCTCCCACGACGCCGAGCACGAGCAGCGCGACGAGCACCCCGTTGCGGGCGGCGAGCGCGCCGGACACGAGGGGGTCGCCGGCCAGGAACGCGGGGTACCCCCACGGGAACACCGCCTGGGTGAGCGCGGCGGCGACCAGGGCCAGCGCGGCGGTCACCGTCCGGCCCTCGAGGCGCCGGGGCGCCGCGAGCAGGACGAGGACCGGTACCGCCAGCCACGCGACGAACTGCGGGGAGCCGACCTTGTTCGCCACGACGAGCCACGTCGTCAGCACCAGGCTCGCCGGCACGAGGACCTCGGCCGCGACCCCCCGCCGCCGCGCCAGCAGCAGGAGTGTGGCCGCGACGGCGACACCGACCGGCAGGGCCACGTCGAGCAGCGCCGCCGTGGCCGCCGCGCCAGGTCCGGCGACCTCGTAGGTGACGAGCCCCTCGTCGAGGACGACGGCGCTCCGCCCGTCCAGCGCGGCGCCCAGGACCCACGGCGTCGCGCCGACGGACTCGGCCTGCAGGCCCCGGTCGGTCTGCGTCGTGAGGAAGCCGAGCGGGGTGCCGCCCAGCGCCAGGACCACGGCGAGCACCACGGCGCTGACCCCCGCCGCGGGCGCCACGACGTCGCGCCAGGGCCGGCGGGCCGCCGCCGCGACCGGCAGCAGCAGGGGACCGGACACGACCTTGACCCACGCTCCCGCCGTGAGCAGGACCGATGCTGTCCGGGCCGCGCCGTCGGCAGCCGCCAGCAGCCCGAGGACGGCCAGGGGCACGGCGACCGCGTCGAGTCGACCCAGCGACACCGGGCCGAGCAGGGCGAGGAAGGCGAGCCACCACAGCGCCGCGGCCGTCGCGCCCCGCCGTAGCAGCACGGTGACGACGACGGCGTCCAGCGCCGTCACCATCGCCGACCAGGCGAGGGCGTACCCGGTGCTCGACAGCACGGTGACCAGGCCCGGCAGCAGCACGGGGACGAGTGCTCCCGGTGGGTACACCCACGGCGCGTCCAGGACCGGGCGGGGCTCGTCGAAGCCGAGGAACGACCCGGCCCACCACCGGTAGAGGTCGACGTCCCAGAACGCCTCCGCCGGAACGACGACGACGCCCAGGACGACGATCCCCGCGTGCACCACCGCGAACGCGGCCCACACGAGGGCGCGCCGCGTCAGGGTCGCACGGGAGCCGTGGCCGGGGCCCGCCGCGGCGGGGGTGGCGGCGGACCCGGTCACGGCGGCGGCTCAGGCCCCGCCGACGCGCAGGGCCAGCGTGAAGCCGATGCCGATGAGGACGGCCGCGGCGATCGCGAGCCCGATGTACCCCACGACGAGTCCGCCCTTGGCCAGGCCCTCGCCACCCAGACCGCCCGTGCGGATCCGGCGCAGCGCGAGGTGCCCGGTGACGACGCCGAGGAGGCTGCCGAGCCCCGGCAGGGCGCTGAGCCCGAGGACGGCGCTGATGATCGAGACGACGGCCAGGGGTTCCGTCCGCGGCGGCGGCACCGGCGCACCGGCGGGCGCGGCGCCGCTGTCAGGGGTCGCGTGGCTCACGCGGTCAGCATCGCACGGCGTCGCCGCACGCCCGCCGCCCGCGTCACCTCAGCCCTGGGCACGTGCCCGCGCGACCGGCCGGACGGACCCGGTCAGGTCGTCGTGAGCTGGTTGTACGGGAAGACGACGAGGACGGCGACGATCGCGATGACGGCGAGCGCGCCGAGGACGACCCCCACGTAGCCCACGACCAGGCCGGCCGTGGCGAGCCCGCTACCACCCTCGCCGGTCTCGCGGATCTGGCGGCGCGCCATGTGCCCGGTGATGACGCCGACGATGCTGCCGATGAACGGCACGGCACTCACGCCGAGGATCGCGCTGATGAGGGAGACGACGGCGAGGGTGTTCGTGGCCGGTGCCGTGGGGTAACCGCCCGCGTAGGGGTCGGCGCCGTAGGGCTGGCCGCCCGAGGTCGGCTGGGCGTACGGCTGCTGGCCGTACGGCTGCTGCCGTAGGGCTGGCCACCCGGGCTCTGCTGCGTGTACGGCTGCTGTCCGTACGGCTGGTCGCCCGCAGGTCGGTCGGGCTGCTGGTCGCTCACGTTCTCTCCTGGGTGCACGCGGGGAGCCGGTGCAGCCGACGGCGCGTCGGCGCCTGGGCCGCGGTCCGTCCAGCATGGCACGGGCCCATGTCGCGGCGCCGCCGGCTCGCTAGGGTTCACCCGGCCCTGCGGCGCCCGCCGCGGCCGAGTGCGCGCGGAGGAGTCCCGATGAGCAGGATCGGCTGGAGTCTGCACGGCGACGGGCGGCGGGTCACGCCCGGGGCGGTCGTGGCGCCGGGGGAGCGGCTGTCGTGGCCGCGCACCATCGGCATCGGCATGCAGCACGTCGTCGCGATGTTCGGCGCGACGATCCTCGTCCCCGCCATCACCGGGTTCGACGCGTCGACGACGCTGTTCTTCTCGGCGGTCGGCACCGTGCTCTTCCTCGTCATCACGGGCAACCGGCTGCCGAGCTACCTCGGCTCCTCGTTCGCCTTCATCGCACCGATCATGGCGGCGATGGCGTCGGGCGGTCAGTCCGTGGCCGTGGGCGGCATCCTCGTCACCGGCGTCCTGCTCGCGCTGGTCGGCGTCGTCGTCCACGTCGCGGGGGCGCGGTGGATCGACACGGTCATGCCGCCGGTCGTCACGGGCACGATCGTCGCCCTCATCGGGTTCAACCTCGCCCCGGTCGCCTGGGGCTTTTCGCAGGAGGACGGCTCCTTCTCGGGCTTCCGCGGTGCGCCGCTGACGGCGCTCGTCACACTGGCGGCCATCATCCTGACGACGGTGCTGTTCCGCGGCATGCTCGGGCGGCTGGCGATCCTCGTGGGCGTCGTCGTCGGCTACCTGTTCGCCCTGCTGCGCGGGGAGGTCGACCTCGCCGGCGTGGAGGCCGCGTCGTGGGTCGGGCTGCCGACCTTCACCGCGCCCACGATCGACGTCGGCGTGCTCGTGCTCTTCCTGCCGGTGGTCCTGGTGCTCGTCGCCGAGAACGTGGGCCACGTGAAGTCCGTCGCCGCCATGACGGGCCAGGACCTCGACCCGCTGATGGGCCGGGCGCTCGCGGCCGACGGCGCCGCGACCACGCTGGCGGGCTTCGGCGGTGGCTCGGGCACCACGACGTACGCCGAGAACATCGGCGTCATGGCCGCCACGAAGGTCTACTCGACGGCGGCCTACTGGGTCGCCGCCGCGGCGGCGCTCCTGCTGAGCATGTCCCCGAAGTTCGGGGCGCTGGTCGGGTCGGTGCCGGTGGGCGTCCTCGGCGGTGCCGCGACCCTGCTCTACGGGATGATCGGCATCCTCGGCGCGCGGATCTGGGTGCAGAACCGCGTCGACTTCTCCGACCCGGTCAACCTCACGACCGCGGGCATCGCGCTCATCGTCGGCATCGCGAACTACACCTGGATCCCGCAGGAGGGCCTGGAGTTCACCGGCATCGCCCTCGGCACGGCCGCGGCGCTCGGCATCTACCACGTCATGCGGAGCCTGGCCCGGTGGCGCGGGACGAGCCAGGAGCCGGCCAGCCCGGCCTCGGTGCCCGGCGGCGACGAGCTGGACCGCGCCCGGCACTGACCAGGAGCGCGGCGGGCGTCAGCCGGCGGCGCGCGTCAGCCGGCGGCGCGCGTCAGCCGGCGGACTCCTCCTCGGTCGCGCCGTCGGCGGTCGCGGCCTCCGGCTCGGCCTCCTCGCCCTCGGCGGGCGGGCCCTCGGGCGCCGTCTGCAGGGCGCGGTCCAGCGGGACGCAGCCCGGGGCGCCGGCGAGCGGCTCGTCCGGGGAGAGCGTGATGACCGTCGGGTCCAGCAGCGTCGTGAAGCCGCTGCCCAGGACGAGGTCGACCGTCGCGTCCTCACGCAGGTCGAGCTCCAGGACGGGCGTCTCGACGTGGGCGGCGAGCGTGTAGGCCGCGCCCAGCCCCGCCTGCCCGAAGCGGATGAGTGACATGCCGGCGTACCCGCCGGGGAAGTTCTCCGTGTCCTGCACCGCGAACCCGCGGGCCACGAGCTCGTTGCCGACCTCGCCGGCCAGACCGGCGGTCCCGGTGCCGTTGAGCACCCGCACCTGCGTCTCGGCGTAGACCACCGGCAGCGTGCCCTCGGGCGGGCACGGCGGGGGCGCCGTCGTGGGCTCCGGGGTGCTCAGGGTGGTGAACTCGCGGGCGAACGGCGCCTCGACGACGCCGGTGTAGACGGCCGCAGCGCCGAGGCCAGCGACCGCCATCGCGGCGACCATGCCGCCGAAGACGACCGCCTGCCGCTCGCGGCGATGGCGCCGGCGCAGCTGGCGGGCGCGCTCCGGGTTCGTCGGCGCGGCCATCAGTCGAGCGCCAGGACGCGGGCGTGCAGGATCGAGCGCTGCTGGAGCGCCGCCCGCACCGCGCGGTGGAGGCCGTCCTCGAGGTACATGACCCCCCTGTACTGCACGACGTGGGCGAAGAGGTCGCCGTAGAAGGTCGAGTCCTCCGACAGCAGGTTGCCCAGGTCGAGCGTGCGCTTGGTGGTGACGAGCTCGTCCAGCCGGACCTGGCGGGGCGGTACCTCGGCCCACTGCCTGGGCGTGGTGAGGCCGTGGTCGGGGTACGGACGCCCGTCGCCGACGGCCTTGAATATCACGCGTCGATCCTAGTGGGGCCCGAGCGCTGCGCCTGTCATGCGAGGCGTGACCACCGCGTCGGCTCCGGTTGCGACCATCGCGATGCTGTCTGAGTCTGGGAAAAAGAACGTCAACGGGAAGGAAAGCGCCATGTCGCAGTCCACGAGCAGCAGCACGACCGGGACGGCCGCCCAGCGCAAGGGCAACCAGGACGTCACGATGTCCGGCGGTGGCGGGGCCCTCGTCACGGAGCAGGGGCGGACGAGCATCGCGGACGGGGTCGTGGCCAAGATCGCCGGTATCGCGACGCGCGAGGTCGACGGCGTGTACGCCGTGGGTGGCGGGGCGGCGCGGGCGCTCGGTGCGGTACGCGAGCGGATCGGCGGGAAGAGCCACGCCCAGGGCGTGGCGGTGGAGGTCGGTGAGCGGCAGGCCGCCGCCGACGTCGACGTGGTCGTCGAGTACGGCTACGCCATCGCCGACGTCGCCGACGGCATCCGTCGGAACGTCATCCGCTCGGTCGAGCGGATGACGGGCCTGGAGGTCACCGAGGTCAACGTCACGGTCGGCGACATCCACATCCCGGGTGAGGAGAACGAGGAGGACACCTCCGAGCAGCAGGAGCCGCGGGTCCGATGACGAGCCAGGACCCCGACTCCGGCCCCGCTGCGGCGGCCGACGCGATCGCGGCAGCGCTGGACCGCCTGCCGTCGGTCCGGCGCCACGCTGCGTCGGCCGTCGGCACGCACCTGCCGGGTCGGCGTGTCCATGGCGTCCGCGTGCACGAGGCGGGCATCGAGGTCCACGTCGCCGCGGTCTGGCCCACGACGGTCGACGAGGCGGCGCGAGCGGTGCGGGCGGCCGTGGCGCCCGTGGCGACGGCCACTGTCGACGTCACCATCGACGACGTCCTCCTGGACGACCAACCGCGCTCTGGGGGACACGGCCCTGAGGGCTCAGCGACGGAGGTATCCCATGTCTAAGAGCGTCGTCGGTCTGCTGACCGGCTTCCTGCTCACCATCGTCATCCTGCTCGGCGGGTGGACCGGCCTCCTGCTGGCCCTCGTGCTCGGGGTCGTGGGACTGGCGGTCGGCGCCCAGCTCGACGGTGCGGTCGACATCCCGGACCTGCTCCGGGGTCGCCGTGGCTGAGGACGCGGACTCGACGCTGCGCCTGCCCTCAGGGGCCACGGCGGCGCAGCCGAGCCCGTCGCGCAGCTCGTCGCCGACCGCGGTGGCGACCGGGTCGACCGCGCACACGGAGGCGAGCGTCGGCGCGTCGACGGACGGCCACGTCCTCGGCCGGGGGCGGACGGTGATCGCGGACCGCGTCCTGGAGCGACTCGCGGTGCGCATCGCCCTGGACGTCCCCGGCGTGGTCCGTCACGCCAGCGGCCCGCCTCTGAGCGGCCTGGGCGACGACCTCCCGGCGGCCTCGGCGGAGGCGGCCGGTGAGCGCCTCCGGCTGCGACTGCGCGTCGCCGTCCGCTGGGAGGAGCCGGCGCACGAGGTCGCCGCCGCCGTCCGCTCGACGGTCCGTGACCGCCTCGGGGCGATCACGGGCAAGAGGGTCGACCGCGTCGACGTCGCCGTGGGCGCCCTGCTGCCATCGTCACGCATCACCGAGGACCGGGGAAGGAGGGTCCGATGACCCGCGCAGCGCCCCCGGTGCCCCGCAGCCCGGCACGGGCGGGGACCATCGGGCTGGTCCTGGCGGTCCTGCTCGTCGCCCTCGGCGTCCTGCTCGTCCACGAGGGTCTCGCCCTCCTCGGCTGGGTCGGGAGCGCCCCCGTCCTGGACCAGGTCCTCGCACGCGAGGGCGTGGTGGAGCCCGGAGCGGTGACCGCCGCCGTGGCGGCGGTGCTGGCGCTCATCGGCCTGTGGCTGCTCCTGAGCGCGCTCCGCAGAGGCCGGCGTCGTGGCGTCGAGCTGGGTACCACCGCGGCCGTCTGGATGGCCCACAGAGACCTCGACCGCATCGTCACGGGCACGGCGGAGCAGGTCGACGGAGTCCTGGACGCCCGGGCCTCGGTCGGTCGGCGTCGCGCCGTGGTGCACGTGGAGACGACGACCCCGGAGGTCCGCGACGAGGTGGCGACGGCCGTCGAGCGGCGTCTCGCCGCCCTCGACTCCCGGCCGCGCGTCGTCGTCCATGACTCGCCGCGGCACGAGAGGGAGGCCCGATGAACCGCGTCACGTCCACCCTCGACCGCGTCGTCGTCGTCCTGCTCGGCCTCGCCCTCCTGCTCGGCGGCGCCTGGGTGGTCGCGTGGGCCCAGGGGTGGCTCCCCGACGGCTGGTGGTCGCCGCGCGCCTTCCTCGTCGGGCCGGTACCGGGGGGGTGGACAGGGGCCGACTGGTGGTCGACCGCTCTCCTCGTCAGCGGTGCGGTCCTCACGGTGCTCGGCCTCGTCTGGCTCGTGCGGCACTTCCGCTCGGACGCGATCGAGGCGCTGTCGCTGGTCGGCGACCCGCACGGGGGGAACCTCCTGGTGGAGGGCGGTGCGCTCGCGTCGGGCGCAGCGGCAGCGCTGGAGGACGGCAGCCCCGACGTCACCAAGGCCCGCGGCGTGGTCGCCGAGCGCCACAGGCGGCTCGTGGTCGACCTGACCGCCGCCATCCGTCGGGACGCCGATCTCCAGGAGGTCGGCCGGCTGTGCGACCGGGTCGCCGACGGCGTGGCGCGTGTCACCGGTCGCTCGGACGTCGCCTGCCGCGTCCGTCTCACCGTCGCACCGCGTGCCGGCCGCGCGCCGCGCGTCCACTGAGGGGTCGCAGGGTGCCCGAGAACGCCCCGCGCCGCGCGGACGCCGCCGGCCCGGGTGGGGGACTCGACGCCGACGCCGCGCGGCGGCGCGCGCTGCGCGAGCTCGCGCGACGCCACCATCCCGACCGGGGTGGGGACCCCGAGGAGTACATTCGCCGCACGGCCGAGCTCGAGCGGCGCTTCGCCCGGCCACGCCCTCTCCCGGACGGCCGCGGGTCGATGGTGCAGGTCGAGGCCGCCGCGCGCTGGCTGCTGGTGCTCCGACGGCTGCGCAGCCATGTCCGTCGCCGGCGACAGGTGCGGGAGGAGCGCCGGCGTGCCGGCGTGGACGAGCGGCTGCGTGCCGGCCG
>JACIXM010000442.1 GCA_014360395.1 Actinotalea sp. | reverse complement strand
CCACGGCGAGCCGCTCCTGCACCCCTCCCGGCACCACCGTGCGCAGGCGGCGCAGCCGGACCGTCGGGTCCGCGCCCGGGCCGTCGACCGTGCGCAGCAGGGCGACCACCTCGACGGCGCCGGGGCCGGCCGGGCCCGCGCCGATCGTCTCCGGCTCCGCGCCGCCGACCGTGAGCTCGGCGCGCGACAGCACCCGCACGTCGCCGTCGTAGAAGCCCTGCGCGCCGCTCGGGCGCACCTGGCCATCAGGGGCCGACCACGCCTGGGTGGGGGCCATCGTGGCGACCAGCAGGTCGTGCAGGAGGGGCTGCAGGGGCATCGGTGCTCCTTCGGGTGCCCGGTGGCGGGCCGGTCGTTCGGGGGTGCGGTCCTGGTCAGGGACCGCGGCGCGGTCGGGTGGCGGGGGCGACGGAAGGTCACGGGACGGTTGCGATCTGCCGGACGGGACCGCCGTGACGATCATCCGTCTTGACATCCCGCGCCGGCGTGGACACTCTGTCACCACCGATTTGAGCGTTCCAACTCGCAGCACAGTAGCCGGTTTGAACGCTCCAAGACAGTCCCGGGTCACCGGGAGCTCGGCCGGTCCCGACGGCGGGACCGCACCACGCGAGGAGGCGGCGGTGGACGGACGACCCACCCTGGAGACCGTGGCGCAACGCGCCGCGGTGTCCCGGCAGACCGTCTCGAACGTGCTCAACGCCCCCCACCTCGTGCGCCCGGAGACCCTCGAGCGCGTGCGCGCCGTCATCGACGAGGTCGGCTACCGCCCGCACGGCGCCGCGCGCCAGCTGCGCACGCGCCGCTCGCGCGTCATCGGGCTGCGCCTGGAGCGCGCCGTCGACGGCATCAACGGCGCGGTCCTGGACCGGTTCCTGCACGCGCTGACCGAGCAGGCGCAGCTCCGCGGCTACCGCGTCATGCTCTTCACCGCGGTGGACGACGCCGGCGAGATCGCCCAGTACGGCGAGCTGCTCGACGTGCTCCAGCTCGACGCCTTCGTCCTCACCTCCACGCACGCGGGCGACCCCCGCACGGCGTGGCTCACCGAGCACGGCGTGCCGTTCGTGACGTTCGGCCGGCCGTGGGACCCGCCGGACGCACCGGGCTCCCAGCCGGACCACGCGTGGGTCGACGTCGACGGTGCGGCGGGGACCCGCGCGGCGGTGGAACACCTCCAGGAGGCCGGGCACACGGACATCGCCTTCGTCGGGTGGCCCGCCGGGTCCGGGGTCGGCGACGACCGCCGGGCCGGCTGGCTGCGCGCGATGCGCGCCGCGGGCGTGGCCCAGCACCGCCTGGACGCGCTCGACGTCGCCACGGAGGACGGGATCACCGAGGGCGCCGTCGCCGCCCGTCGCCTGCTGGAGCGCGTGCGTCCCACCGCGTTCGTCTGCGCCAGCGACTCCCTGGCGCTCGGCGCGCTCGCCACCCTGCGGTCCGCCGGGGGCGACCTCGTCGCGACCGACCCCGCGCAGGCCGCCGTCGTCGGCTTCGACGACACCCCGGTGGCGCGGGCCGTGGGCCTCACCAGCGTCGCCCAGCCGCTCACCGAGGCGGCCGGGCGCGCCCTCGACCTGCTGCTGCGGCAGCTGTCCGGCTCCGGCACCGCCGGAGCACCCACCCGGGACCACCACGTGCTGCTCGCCCCGAGCCTCGTGGTC
>JACIXM010000441.1 GCA_014360395.1 Actinotalea sp. | reverse complement strand
CTCGTCCACAGGATCTCCTCGGCTCGGGGGGCGGTGGGGTCACTGTCGCGGAGCCCTGCCCGAGGTGCAAGTGCGTCTCGTCCGGGCCTCAGCCTGCCGCTGCGCCGGGTCCGGGTCCCGCCGGGGCGGCGCCCCCACGCGCCAGGACGGCGTCGGCGGCGCGCCGGCCGGAGACGAGCGCGCCCTGGATGGACGCGGTGTCGCGGTGGTCGCCCGCGACGAGCAGGCCGCTGGGGAGCCGGACGGGGCGGCGGCGCACGAGGGGCGGCAGCTGGGCCGGCAGCGCCTCGGGGATGCGGTGGACGACGACGGTCGACCAGCGGGTGGTCGGCACGCCGTAGATGCGGGCGAGCTGGTCCAGGACGGCACGCTCCTGGTCCGCGTCGCCGTCGGTGCCCAGGACCGTGCTGGCCACGAGCGTGCGACCGGGCGGGGCCAGCTCGGGGGCCACGTCGGTCATCACGGCCGTGTTGACCACCGGGCCGCTGCGGTCGCCGTCGAGGTGCAGCAGGGGCAGCGTGGCGGGGGAGGGGTCGCCGGCCGGCGGGGTGTGCCAGTACGTCGTCAGTCCGCGCATCGGCGGCACCCGGACGCCCGCGAGCGCGCCCGCCGCCGTGGGGTCGGTCGCGACGACGACGGCGCTCGCGTCGTGCCGGTCCCCGTCGGCGGTGCGGACCTGGGTCGGTCCGGCGGCGGTGACGGGGGCGCCGAGCCGTACGGCGCCCGCGGGCAGCCGGGCGGCGAGCTGGCGCGGGAGCTCGGCCATGCCCCGTGCCGGGATCCCGGGTCGGCCCCGGGCGAACGAGCGGACCAGGAGCCGGGCGAACGTGGTGGACGTCGTGCCGGCGTCGTCGGCCAGGACCCCGGCGAAGAACCCGTCGACCACCCCCCTGCGGAAGGTGCCGCGGACGCCGGCGGCGTCCAGCGACGCGGCCAGGGACCGGTCCTCACCGGCCAGCAGGCGGTCGACAGGTCCCAGAGCAGGCAGGGCCCAGACCAGGAAGCCCAGCTTGCTGCGCAGGTCACCCCCGGCGAGCAGGTCGCCCGGCAGGGCCGCCGGCAGACGGCGCGGGTCCCCGAGGAGGTGGCGCCGGCCCGACGTGGCGACCACGACACCGGCGCCGAAGGACCGCAGGTCCAGGGCCGCGAGGTCCAGGACGCGCGGCACCTCCGGGTAGGCGGGGTTGAGCAGCTGGAAGCCCCGGTCGCACCGGAAGCCGTCGACCACGTCCGTCCGGACGCGACCGCCCACCGCCGGCGAGGCCTCGAGGACCGTCACGGGCACTCCCGCGCCGTGCAGGCGGACCGCGCAGGCGAGTCCGGCGAGGCCCGCGCCGACGACGACGACGACGGGCGGGCCCGACCGGCTGGACTCCATGGACCCCAGACTAGGCGTGAGGTCCTCCCGGACCCGCAGTGCCGGCCGGGCAGCGGGTGAGGTTCCTCAAGGGCACGGCGTCCCTGCCGATCACAGAGGGGTCAGAAACGTACGAACCGCCCCCACCCGGGCGCCGTCGTATGCACCGCCCACCCCAGGGCGCCCCCGGGCGTCCGAGAGAGCCGTCGAGGTGAGCATGGCCCGCGCCGACGTGCGGTCCGCCAGGGGTCGCCTCGCCGCGCGCGCTCTGGCCTGGGGGCCGTGGGCGGTGATCGGCACCGGGCTCGGTCTGAGCCTCGTGCTGCGCGGGGAGGAGCGCGCCGTCGGCCTCGTCGTGACGCTCGTCGTGGTGTTCGGGCTGCTCCTGACCCGCGTCGTGCTGACCGCTGCCCGGGAGCCCCACCGCCGGCCCGCCCTGCTCCTGCTGGGTGGCGGGGTGGCGCTGTGGGCCGCCGGGTCGGCATGGGTGAGCGTCGGGCGCACCCTCACGGCGGTGACGTTCCCCGCCCCGGGCGAGCTCCTGTGCATCCTCGCCTACCTCGCCCTGGCGGCCTTCCTCCAGCTCGACGCGCCGCGTCGCGTCGCGACGTCCGCCGTCGCGTGGACGGAGGCCGCCGTCGTCTGCGGCGCCGCCGTCTGCCTCGCGGGGTTCGTCGTGCTCGCCCCGCTGGCGGGCACGGCCGTCCGCGGCGGGCTCGCCCTGCTGCTGGCCGTCCTGTTCCCGCTGATCAACCTGGTCCTGTCCACGATGGTCGTCGCGCAGATGGTCCTGCGGCAGCGTGACCGATCGGTGCGCACCCTCCTCCTGGCCGTCGGTTTCCTGGGGATCGCCGTCGCGGACAGCAGCCTCATCGGCAGCCTGTCGTCCGAGACCTACACGGCGAGCGTCGCGCTGCAGGCGCTGTGGGGGGCGAGCTTCGCCGCGCTCGTCGCCGCGGGCTGCCGGGCCCCGGGCGTGCCCCACCGCGCCCCGGACGCGCGGGAGAGCACGACCGTCCTGGTGACCGCCTCCGGCCTGGCGCTCGTGATCCTGGTCCTGGACCCCTGGACGGCCGTGGGGTGGGTGGTCCGGGTCGTCGCCCTGCTCACCCTGGTCGCGGCCGGCGTCCGGATGACGCTGGCACTGCGGGAGGCCCGGGGCGCGGCCGAGGCCATGCGCCTGTCGCTGACGGACGAGCTGACCGGTCTGCCGAACCGGCGGTCCCTCCTGGCCGCGACGGACGCGGCGGTGGCCGCGGGGGACGACGTCGGCGTGCTCCTGCTCGACCTGGACGGGTTCAAGGACGTCAACGACAGCCTCGGGCACACCGCCGGGGACGAGATCCTCGTGACGCTGGCGCACCGCCTGCGCCGCGCGCTGCCGCCCTCGGTGCTCATCGCCCGCCTCGGGGGGGACGAGTTCGCCGTCCTCGCCCCTCGCGTGGACGAGATCACGCTGCTGGAGACGGCGCAGCGGCTCCGGGACGCGCTCGCCGTGCCGGTCCGGGTGGAGAACCTCGACCTGACGATCGACGCGTCGGTGGGCATCGCGCTGCACGGTCACGGGGCGGTCTCGGCCGCCGACCTGCTGCGCCGCGCGGACATCGCGATGTACGAGGCCAAGCAGTCCCGGGTCGGGGCGCTCGTCTTCGACCCGTCGCTCGACGGCCTGGCGCGCGACCGGCTGCGCCGCGGGGAGGAGCTGCGGCAGGCCTTGGCGGCCGACCAGCTGGTGCTCCACTACCAGCCGCAGGTCGACGCCCGGACCCGCCAGGTGGTGGCCCTGGAGGCGCTGGTGCGCTGGCAGCACCCGACGGAGGGCCTCCTGGGGCTCGCCGCCTTCCTGCCGGACGTGCGCCGCGTCGGGCTCATGCCGGCCCTGACGGAGCACGTGCTGCTGACCGCGGTGGCGGACCTGCAGCGCTGGCGGGAGGCCGGCCTGGACGTGCGGGTCTCGGTCAACTGGGCCGCCGAGGAGGTGGTCGCCGGTGCGCTCGTCACGCCCCTCGTCGCCGCGCTGACCAGTGCCGGGGTGCCCGCCGACCGGCTCACGATCGAGGTCACCGAGGACTCCTTCCTGGCGGAGCCGGACCGTGCCCGGTCCGTGCTGCTGCAGCTGCGGGGGCACGGCGTGCAGCTCTCGATCGACGACTACGGCAGCGGGTTCTCGTCCCTGGCGTACCTGCGCGACCTGCCCGTGCAGGAGCTGAAGATGGACCGGTCCTTCGTGGCGCGGGTGGTGGCCGACGAGCGGAGCCGCCTCATCGTCCAGACCACGACGCAGATGGCCCGGGCCATGAACCTGCGGATGGTCGCGGAGGGCGTGGAGGACGCCACCGTCGCCGGAGCCCTCCTGCCCCTCGGCGTCGACATCCTGCAGGGCTACCACGTGGCGCGCCCCATGCCCGCGGCCGAGGTCGCCGCCTGGGTCAT
>JACIXM010000440.1 GCA_014360395.1 Actinotalea sp. | reverse complement strand
TTCCGCGCTCACGGCCTCACGGTGCACTGACACCCGTCCTGCGTCAGGTGCGCGGCGCGGGAGCGGGCAGGCTCGCGACGCCCACCTCGTGGAACCGCCGTCCCACGACGCGCTCGGCGTAGCCGGTGCGGTCCAGGTGCGGCGTGATCCCGCCGAGGTGCATGGGCCAGCCCGCACCGAGCACCATGCAGAGGTCGACCTGGTCCGCCCCGGTGACCACCTGCTCGTCGAGCATGAGCCCGACCTCCTCGGCGAGTCCGGCCAGGACCCGGTCCAGCACGCCCGCCTCGTCGAGCGCCCCCGGGCCGCCGGGGTCGCCGAAGGCCTCCTGGATGCCCAGGTCGACGTCGGCCTCGGCCCCGCGTCCGTCCGGCTCGGGCACGACCCTCCGCCCCTCGGCCGAGAGGCGCTCCAGGCCGGGGGACAGCGGGTACCGGTCGCCGAGCTCCTCGTACAGCGACTGCAGGACGTGCAGCGCGACGGGCAGGCCGACGAGCTGGAGGAGGGCGAAGGGGCCCATGGGCAGTCCCAGCGGGCGCAGGGCGCGGTCCGCGACCTGCACGGGTGTACCCGCCTCGACGGTCGCCGCGACGTCGGCGAGCATCCGCAGCAGCAGGCGGTTGACGACGAAGCCGGGCCGGTCCGCCACGCCGACCGCGGTCTTGCGCAGCGCCTTGGCGACGGCGAAGGCCGTGGCGACCGCCGCGTCGGAGGAGTGGTCCGCGCGGACCACCTCCACGAGCGGCATCTGCGCGACGGGGTTGAAGAAGTGCAGCCCGACGACGCGCTCGGGGTGGCGCAGCCCCGAGGACATCTGCGTCACGGACAGGGCCGAGGTGTTCGTGGCGAGCACGGTGCCCGGGTGCACGAGCTCCTCCAGCTCGGCGAACACCTGCTGCTTGACCGCCATCACCTCGGTGACCGCCTCGATGACCAGGTCGGCCGAGGCCAGGTCGCGCAGGTCGGTGCTGACGGTGACCGACTCCAGGACGCGGTGCCCCTCGGGCTCGCTGAGCCGGCCCTTGCGGACCATCCCCTCGACCATGGACCGGATGCCGTCGCGGCCGGCCGCCACGCGCTCCTCGTCGACCTCCCGCATCGCCACGGGGACCCGCAGGCGCCGCGCCACGAGGACGGCGAGCTGGCGTGCCATGAGGCCGGCGCCGACGATCCCCACGCTGCGTACGGGACGCGCGAGCGACTCGTCCGGGGCACCGGCGGGCTTGCGGGCCTTGCGCGTCGTGAGGTCGAACGCGTACAGGCTCGCCCGCAGCTCCTCGGTCATGAGCAGGTCGGTCAGCGCCTGGTCCTCGGCGGCGTAGGCCCGGTCGACGTCGCTCGTGCGTGCCCCCGCGAGGAGGTCCAGCGCGGCGTAGGGAGCCGGGCGCGAGCCGTGCAGGCGGCGGTCGAGCTCCGTGCGCGCCGCACCGACGACGGCGTCCCACGTCGCCTCGTCGTCCAACGGCCGGCGTTCGACGCCGACGGTGCCGTCCAGCACGTCCGCGGCCCAGGCGACGGACTGCTCCAGGAAGTCGGCCGGGTGCAGCACGGCGTCCACCAGACCGATGCGGTGGGCCGTCGCGGCGTCGGTCCGACGGTTGTTCGCGAGGGGCCGGGTGAGCACGAGGTCGACCGCCGCCTCGATGCCGACCAGGCGCGGGACGAGGTAGCACCCGCCCCACCCGGGGACGAGCCCGAGGAACGTCTCGGGCAGCGCGAGCGCCGTGACGTCGGACGCGACCGTGCGGTAGGTGCAGTGCAGGGGCAGCTCCATCCCGCCACCGAGGGCGGCACCGTTGATGAAGCCGAACGTCGGCACCCCCATCTCGGCGAGGAGGCGGTAGGTGTCGTGCCCGAGGCGCGCGATGGTCAGCGCGTCCTCCGGGTCGTCGAGGCGTCCCATGATCGACAGGTCGGCGCCGGCGGCGAGGTAGTACGGCTTGCCCGTGACGGCGACGGCGGCGATCTCACCGCGGGCGGCCCGGCGCTGCTGCTCGCGCAGGGCCGTGCCGATCCGCAGGAGCCCGGTCGGGCCGATCGTCGTCGGCTTCGTGTGGTCGTGGCCGTTGTCCAGGGTGACCAGGGCGAGCGTGCCGAGTCCGCGGGGGAGCGGGACGTCCCGGACGTGGGCGTGCGTCGCCCGCTCGACGTCGGCGGTCCGGGCGGCCAGCGCCTCCCCGGCGGGCAGCGTCGTCTCGTGCGTCGTCATCGTGCGCTCTCCTCGGAGGTCTCGGCGGCCGGGTTCCCCGGGCGGGCGTCCGGGTGGTGCGGGTTCTCCCAGATCACGGTGCCGCCCTGGCCGAGGCCCACGCACATCGTCGTGAGGCCGTACCGGACCTCGGGGTGCTCGGCGAACTGCCGCGCCAGCTGGGTCATGAGCCGCACGCCCGAGCTCGCCAGGGGGTGCCCGACGGCGATCGCCCCGCCGTAGGGGTTGAGCCGCGGGTCGTCGTCGGCCAGGCCGAAGGCGTCGCAGAAGGCCAGGACCTGGACGGCGAACGCCTCGTTGATCTCGAAGAGCCCGATGTCGTCGATGGTGAGGCCGGCCCGCTCCAGGGCCTTCTCGGTCGCCGGGACGGGCCCGAGCCCCATGACCGCCGGGTCGACCCCGGCGTAGGCGAAGGACACGAGCCGCATCCGCGGGGTCAGGCCGAGCTCCAGCGCGGTCTCCTCGGCGGCCAGCAGGCACATCGCCGCGCCGTCGGTCAGCGGTGCGGACGTGCCGGCGGTGACGCGCCCGCCCGCCCGGAACGGCGTCGGCAGCGAACGGATCTGCTCGACCGTGGTGTCCGGGCGGGGCGGCTCGTCGGCGGTGGCCAGACCCCAGCCGCGCTCCGGGTCCCGCAGCGCCACCGGGACGAGGTCCGGCTCGATCCGGCCGGACGCGAGCGCCGCGGCGTACTTGCGCTGGCTGGCGACGCCGTACGCGTCCGCCCGGTCCCGCGTCAGGCGGGGGTCCCGGTCGTGCAGGTTCTCCGCGGTGCAGCCCATGTTCAGCGCCTCGGCCTCCACGAGCCGCTCGGCGAGGAAGCGCGGGTTCGGGTCGGCGCCGGCACCCATGGGGTGCCGGCCCATGTGCTCGACGCCACCGGCCAGCGCGACGTCCTGCGCCCCGACGCCGATGGCGGCGGCCGTCGTCGTCACCGCGGTCATCGCGCCGGCGCACATGCGGTCGATCGCGAACCCGGGGACCGAACGGGGCAGCCCGGCCAGGACGCCGACCGTGCGGCCCAGGGTCAGCCCCTGGTCGCCGGTCTGGCTCGTGGCGGCGATCGCCACCTCGTCGATCCGCTCCGGCGGCAGGCCCGGCTGGCGGCGCAGCAGCTCCCGGACCGCCTTGACGGCCAGGTCGTCGGCGCGGGTGTGGGCGTACAGGCCGTCTGGCTTGGCGCGGCCGAAGGGGGTGCGGACCCCTTCGACGAAGACGACGGAGCGGCCGGCGCGGGGCGCGGGGGCGGTCGGCATGCGAGTCTCCTGAGGGACGGCGGTGTCCGGGCGCGTCGATGTTACTCGAGAGTAACTTCGACGACCACCGCCCTCACGCCGTGTCGAGCGCGGCGAACGCGGCGGCGAGCGCGGTGGCGGTGAGATCGACCTGCCACGGCCGTGCGCCCCCGGCCAGGAGCGCCGCGCGCAGTCCGTCGGCGTCCGGGGTGGCGGGCGGGGCCCAGCACACCCGGCGCAGCAGGTCCGGCTGCAGCAGGTTCTCCACCGGGACGGTGTGCTGCTCGGCGAGGCCGGCGACGACGCCGCGAGCGGCCGTCAGCCGGGCTGCGGCGGCCGGGTCCCGGTCGGGCCAGCTGCGTGGGGGCGGCGGCCCGTCCCCCCGCGGCCCGCGGACCGACGGGAGGGCCGCGTCGGGGAGCGAGCACGCGCGGTGGACGGCGGAGAACCACTGCTCGGCCTTGCGGCGGGTGGCCTTGCCGGCGAAGGGACGAAGGGCGACGAGCTCCTCGACCGTGGTCGGCAGCGCGGTGGCGGCGGCGACGATCGCCGAGTCCGGCAGCACCCTGCCGGGGGAGAGGTCACGGCGGCGTGCCTCGGCGTCGCGCAGGAGCCACAGCTCCCGCGCGACGGCGACGCGACGGGCGTCGCGCAGCGTGTGCAGCCCGGACAGGCGGCGCCAGGGGTCGACCCGCGGGGGCGGCGGGGGCGCGGTCCGGACCGCCTCGAACTCCTGGCGCGCCCACTCCGTCTTCCCGGCCTCCTCGAGGCGCCGACCGAGCTCGGCCCGCAGCTCGACGAGGACCTCCACGTCCAGGGCTGCGTAGCGCAGCCACTCGGTCGGCAGGGGCCGCGTGGACCAGTCCACGGCCGAGTGCTCCTTGGCCAGGCCCAGGCCGAGGACCTCGGCGACGACCGCGGCGAGGCCCACGCGCTCCATGCCGAGCAGCCGTGCGGCCAGCTCGGTGTCGAAGACGGCGGACGGCCGCATGTTCTGCTCGGCGAGGCCGGGCAGGTCCTGGGACGCGGCGTGCAGCACCCACTCCACGCCCTCGAGCGCGCGCGACAGGGCGCTGAGGTCGGGCAGCGGGACGGGGTCGATCAGGACGGTGCCGGCGCCGGCACGTCGGAGCTGGACGAGGTAGGTGCGCTGCCCGTAGCGGTAGCCCGACGCGCGCTCGGCGTCCACGGCCACCGGCCCGGTGCCGTGGCGGAAGGCCTCGACGGCGTCGGCGAGCGCTCCGGGCGTGTCGACCACCGCGGGGATCCCCTCGGAGGGCTCCGTCAGCGGGACGACGTCCGGCTCGTCACGCGGCGCGGCGTCCTGTCCGGCAGGGCTCGGGGGCATGCGCCCACGCTAGACGGTCGACCGTGCCGTCCCGACGGCGACAGGCCGGGCGGCGGGCCGCCGCGCCCTCGACGCTCAGCGCAGCAGCGAGCTCCGGATGGCGATCGCCACCATCTCGGCCCGGTCCCCGGTCCCGATCTTGCGCGAGATCCGTGCCAGGTGGCTCTTGACGGTGAGGGCGGACAGCTGCAGCGCCTCGCCGATCTCGCGGTTCGTCCTGCCCTCGGACACCAGCTGGAGGACCCCCAGCTCGCGGGCCGTCAGCTCCGGGCCTGAGCGCTCCGGCGCCGGCGCACGGCCGACGATGCGGACCGCCCCGGGGGTCTCGGCGGTGACCGCGCCCCGCACGCCGCCGCCGAGCAGCGCGACGAGCTCACGACGGCCGGCCCGTCGGGTCAGCAGGACCGCGTGCGTGGACTCCCGTCGGCGCAGGGTGCGCAGCAGCGCCGTGCCGTCACCCTCACCGAGCTCCGGCACCACCAGGCACAGCGGTGAGCGCGGCCCACGGCGCGCCGGGGCGGCGGCAGGGACCCGCCGGGCGGCCGGGGGCGTGTGGGGTGCAGGGGCGCCGGCTCGGCCGGCGACGGTCGCGACGCGAGGGGCGGTGCGGACGGACTCGACGGTCACGGGGGGCTCCCGGGGGGAAGGCGACGACGCGGGGTGATGCTGTTCCCGTCCCATCGGCACATCGGGAGCCGGGCTTGAGCACGGGATCCTGATCGCGGTCAGGTTCACCCGGACGTGTCGGGCGGGCGGGCGGTGGGACCCGTGCGCGAGCATCGCGCGGCGGCGCCGGGACCCGCCTGCGGCGTCCTGCGCCGGCGCCGGAGCGCCGGCTAGAGGCGACGTCCGAGCGACGTGACGCCCTCCGGCAGCGGTGGCAGCCCGGCGGCCGTGCAGAGGACGACCGACCACGGCGCCAGGTGGGCCCCGGCCTCCTCGGGCGCCGGTGACCAGGAGGCCCGGATCTCGACCTCCACCTCGTCGGGGCGCTCCGCGAGGGCGCCGTAGGACCGGCTCTGCACCCGTGTCACCGTGCCCCCCAGCGCGTGGTGCCTCAGGCCGGAGGACTCGAGCGCCTCTTCGACCCAGGTCCAGGCGGCGTCGCAGAACAGCGGGTCGGCGGCCACCTCCGGGTCGAGCGTGGCGCGCACGAGCGTGACCACCCGGAAGGTGCCCTCCCAGGCCTCCTGGCCGGCCGGGTCGTGGAGCAGGACGAACCGGCCGCCGGCCGGCTCCTCCTCCGCGTCCTCGAACGGCAGCGCGACCTCGCCGGTGAGCGCCACGGCGTAGGGCGCGATGCGCGCCGGGGCGGGGATCTCCGTGAGCGTGACCTCCTGCCGCAACCGGTGGTCACGCAGTGCGTGCAGCGCGCGGAGGAACTCGGCGGGGACCTCGGCATCGGCGGTCATCACACCCGCAGGGTAGATCGGGGCACCGACAGCGCCGCGGAGGGCGCGCGGTGCCGCGCCGGAACGTCAGCCGTCCGGCGGGGTCCGGTGCGGACCGGGCCCTGCCGCCGGCTGCCTGCTGGACACAGGGGGTGGCGTGCGGGCCACCCAACTACTGTGGCGACGTCGTCCTTTCCGGCTGAGGGGAGTCCTCGAGCATGTCCGCACGCGCGCAGATCGGTGTCACGGGATTGGCGGTCATGGGCCGCAACCTGGCCAGGAACTTCGCCCGGAACGGTTTCACGGTGGCGGTGCACAACCGGTCGGTGGACAAGATGCGGTCGTTGGTCGCCGAGCACGGGGGCGAGGGGGACTTCGTGCCGGCCGAGACGCTGGCGGACCTGGTGGCAGCGCTGGAGCGGCCCCGCAAGGTCGTGATCATGGTCAAGGCCGGGGCCGCGACCGACGCGGTGATCGACGACCTGGTGCCCCTGCTGGAGGCGGGGGACATCGTCATCGACGCCGGGAACGCGCACTTCCCGGACACCCGGCGGCGCGAGGCGGCGCTGGCGCAGCGGGGCCTGCACTTCGTCGGCACCGGGGTCTCCGGCGGTGAGGAGGGCGCCCTGCTCGGCCCGTCGATCATGCCGGGCGGCTCACGGGAGTCGTACCAGTGGCTCGGCCCCATCCTGGAGAAGATCTCCGCGAAGGTCGACGGCGTGCCGTGCTGCACCTACGTCGGCCCGGACGGGGCGGGGCACTTCGTGAAGATGGTGCACAACGGCATCGAGTACGCCGACATGCAGCTCATCGCCGAGGCGTACGACCTGCTGCGGCAGGGCCTGGGGGCGTCCGCGCAGGAGATCGGGCGGATCTTCGCGGCGTGGAACACCGGGGACCTGGAGTCCTTCCTCATCGAGGTGACCGCGGAGGTCCTGGCGCACACCGACCCGGCCACCGGGGCGGCGTTCGTGGACGTGGTCCTGGACCAGGCCGAGCAGAAGGGCACCGGCCGGTGGACGGTGCAGAACGGCCTGGACCTGGGGGTCCCGATCACCGGGATCGCCGAGGCGACGTTCGCCCGGGCCCTGTCGGGGTCTGTGCCGCAGCGCCGCGCGGGTGCCGGGACCCTGCCGGGGCTGGCCGGGACCTGGGAGGTCCCGGACGCCGAGGCCTTCGTGGAGTCGGTCCGCAAGGCCCTGTACGCCTCCAAGGTCGTCGCGTACTCCCAGGGCTTCGACCAGATCGCCGCGGCGTCCGCCGAGTACGGCTGGGACATCGACCGGGCGGCGATGGCGCGGATCTGGCGGGGCGGGTGCATCATCCGGGCCCGGTTCCTGGACCGCATCACCGACGCCTACACCCGAGACCCGGACCTGCCGCTGCTGCTGGCCGACCCGTACTTCACCGCCGCGGTGGCCGACGGGGTCCCGGCGTGGCGGTCCGTGGTCGCCTCCGCCGCACTCAACGGCGTCCCGACCCCGGCGTTCTCCTCCTCGCTGGCCTACTACGACGGTGTCCGCGCCCAGCGGCTGCCGGCGAACCTCATCCAGGCCCAGCGGGACTACTTCGGGGCGCACACCTACCGGCGCACCGACCGGCCCGGGACCTTCAACACGC
>JACIXM010000044.1 GCA_014360395.1 Actinotalea sp. | reverse complement strand
GGGCCGTCGGAGGAGTGGCTGAGGTCAGCGCTTCGAGTACTGCGGGGCCTTGCGGGCCTTCTTCAGACCGGCCTTCTTGCGCTCGACGACGCGGGCGTCGCGGGTGAGGAAGCCGGCCTTCTTCAGCGCCGGTCGGTTGTGCTCGGCGTCGATGACGTTGAGCGCGCGGGCGATGCCCAGGCGCAGGGCGCCGGCCTGGCCGGAGACGCCACCGCCGTCGATGCGGGCGATGACGTCGAAGCGACCCTCGACGTCCACGAGCTTCAGCGGGCTGTTGACCAGCTGCTGGTGCACCTTGTTCGGGAAGTACTCCTCGAGCGTCCGCCCGTTGATCTTCCACTGGCCGGTGCCGGGGACGAGGCGCACGCGGGCCACGGCCTCCTTGCGGCGACCGAGCGCCTGGCCCGGGGCCGTCAGGCTCTGGCCACGGCCGGTCGGCGCGCTGCTCTCGGAGGTGTAGCTGGTGGGCGTCTCGTCGCCCTCGATGTCCACGGTGGTCTCGGCCACTGGTAGGTCCTCGCGTCCTTGGGGTACGTGTCGGTCGGTCAGCGGCCGGCGGGCTGCTGGGCGACCTGGGTGATCTCGAACGGCTTGGGCTGCTGCGCCGCGTGCGGGTGCTCCGGGCCGGCGTAGACCTTCAGCTTGCTCAGCTGGGCACGGCCCAGGGAGTTCTTCGGGAGCATGCCGCGCACGGCCTTCTCCACGGCGCGCTCCGGCTTCTTGGCCAGCAGCTCGCTGTAGGGGACGGCGCGCAGGCCGCCCGGGTAGCCGGAGTGGCGGTAGGCGAGCTTCTGCTCCCGCTTGTTGCCGGTCAGCGCGACCTTGTCGGCGTTGACGACGATGACGAAGTCGCCCTGGTCGACGTGCGGGGCGAAGGTCGCCTTGTGCTTGCCGCGCAGCAGCGTGGCGACGTGGGTCGCCAGGCGGCCGAGGACGACGTCGGTCGCGTCGATGACGTGCCAGGTCCGCTCGACGTCGCCGGGCTTCGGGGTGTACGTGCGCACGGTCGTAGCCTTCGTTTCTGGTGCTTCTCAAGTGGCATCGTCGCAGCGGCGCACTGGGCGCGCCGGGCTCCGATGAGGTCAGGTGCCGTGCGGCCGCGACTGGCGAGTGGGAGGCACCGGTCCGCTGGGACGCACAACGACACGCCAGAGTACCCGCACGCCGGCACGAGGGTCAAAACCTGCTAGGCGCTGCCTGGTGGCCGGTGCGGCCGCACGGTCATCGGGCGCGCTGGACCCGCTGCACGTCCCAGACGGGCTCCGGCGTCTCGACCACGCTGCCGTCCTCCCCCAGCACGAGGAAGCGGTCGAACCCGCGCGCGAACCACCGGTCGTGCGTGACCGCGAGCACGGTCCCCTCGAACGCCGCGAGACCCCGTTCGAGCGCCTCGGCGGAGTGCAGGTCGAGGTTGTCGGTGGGCTCGTCCAGGAGCAGCAGCGTCGCGCCGGACAGCTCCAGCAGCAGGATGTGGAACCGCGCCTGCTGACCGCCGGAGAGGGTCTCGTACCGCTGCTCGGCGGCCGCCACCAGCTCGTACCGGTCCAGCGCCTTGCTCGCCGGCTCCCGGCCCAGGCCGGCGCGCCCGCCGTCACCGCGGTGCAGGATCTCCAGCAGCGTCCGCCCGTGCAGGGCCGGGTGGGTGTCGCTCTGCGCGAACCAGCCCGGCCGCACCCGGGCGCCCAGCGTCAGCCGCCCGGTGTGCGGCACGGGCGCCGGCACGTGCTCGGGTACCTGGTCCGGCCCGGGGTCGGTCCCGCCGGCCGCGAGCAGGCGCAGGAGGTGGGACTTGCCCGAGCCGTTGGAGCCGAGCACGGCCACCCGCTCCCCGAACCACACCTCGAGGTCGAAGGGCCGCAGCAGCCCCGTCAGACCGAGCTGGTCGGCGACGACGGCGCGCTTGCCCGTCCGGCCGCCGCGCAGGCGCACCTGCACGTCCTGGTCGTGCGTGAGGACGACCGGGGGCCCGGCCTCCTCGAACCGGCGCAGCCGGGTGCGGGCCGCCTGGTAGCGGGAGGCCATCCCGTCGTTGAACGTGGCCCTGATCTTGAGGTCGTTGACGAGACGACGCAGCTGGGCGTGGTCCTCCTCCCACCGGCGGGTCAGCTCCTCGTGCCGCTCGCGCCGCGCGGCCCGCGCGTCCGGGAAGGTCGCGAAGCCACCTCCGTGGACCCACAGGCGCGACCCGACCGCCGTCGGCTCCAGGCTCGCGACGTGGGTCGCGGTCCGCGCCAGCAGCTCGCGGTCGTGGCTGACGAACAGGACCGTCTTGCCCGACGCGGCCAGCCGGGCCTCGAGCCAGCGCTTGGTGGGCACGTCGAGGTAGTTGTCGGGCTCGTCCAGCAGCAGGACCTCGTCGGCGCCGCGCAGCAGCGCCTCGAGCACGAGCCGCTTCTGCTCGCCCCCCGACAGGCTGCGGACCTGGCGGTACTGGGCCCGCTCGAACGGGACGGACAGCACGGCGTCGGTCACCCGGTCCCAGCCGGCCTCGGCCTCGTAGCCCCCGACGTCCGCCCAGTCCGCGAGCGCCTGCGCGTACCTCAGCTGGGCGGGCTCGTCGTCGACCTCCATGATCGCCAGCTCGGCGGCGGCCAGCTCCACGGCCGCGTCCCGGACGGCCGGGCGTGCCAGCGACGCGAGCAGGTCCCGGACGGAGCGGTCGTCGTCGATCCGCCCGACGGCCTGGCGCATGACGCCCAGGCCCCCGCTGCGCACGACGACGCCCGTGTGCGGCGCCTCGTCCCCGGCGACGAGCCGCAGCAGCGTCGTCTTGCCCGCCCCGTTCGGCCCCACCAGCGCGACCTTCGCCCCGTCCCCCACCCGCAGGTCGACCTCCGACAGCAACGGGCGGCCGTCGGGCAGCACGTACCCGACGCCCTGGACGTCCACGTGACCCATGCAGGCCAGTGTCGCGCGCGGCGCCGTCGTCGGACGACGGCATGTCCGTGCCCGACCCCGTCACGGGGACCCCCTGCGCTCCGGATGCGACGGGCAGGTGCCGGTGCGACCGTGGCGGCATGACCACACCCAGCAACGACTCCCTCGGCGACACGCCCGCCACCTCGGCCGACCCCGAGGGCGTGGCCGAGGGCGACACCGACCAGCTCGAGCACGAGGACACGCTGCTGGACCGCGGCGTCGACAGCGTCCTCGACGAGGGCTACTCCCCGCCGGAGCGGCCGCCGGGCAACCGCCTCGAGACGCACCTGGACCAGGTCCTCGGCGAGCGCCTGGACGACAAGCTCGCCCAGGAGGAGCCCGAGGTCTGGGACACCCCGGACGGGCCGACCGCCGGCGCGCGGGAGGCGGACCGGGCCGGCCGCCTGGCGGCCGACGAGGCCGGCCCGACGGGCGAGCCCACCGCGGACACCATGGCCCGGGACGTCGGCATAGCCGGCAGCGGGGCGAGCGCCGAGGAGGCCGCCGTCCACGTCGTCGAGGACGACGAGGCCCTCTGACGCCGGGGGTCGCCTGACCGGCTAGCTGCGGCTGCCGCCCGGCCCGGCGTCGGTCGTCCTGACCGGCTCGATGTGCTCGGTCCCCTCCACGACGGCGGCCGCGACCTCGCTCAGCGCCCGGGAGGACGCACGGGCGCGGGCCCGGAGCAGGCGGAACGCCTCCCCCACGTCGAGCCCGTGGCGCTCGGCGACGAGCCCCTTGGCCTGCTCGATGACGACCCGGCTGTCCAGCGCCCGCTGCAGCTGGACCGCGAGCGTCTCGGCGTCGGCGACCGCCCGGTGGTGGACGAGCGCGCCGGCAGCCGCCTCGCCGAGCGACGCGAGCACGGCCACGTCGGCCGGTTCCAGGGGTGGCTGGGTGTCGAGGAAGACGTTGAGCGCCCCGACCACGGCGCCGTGGGCGTGCAGCGGGATGCCGTAGGCGGACCGGACCCCCAGTGCCCGGGCACCGTCGGTCCACGCCGGCCACTGCTCGGCGACGTCGGCCACGTCGTCGACCACGACCACCGAGCCGGTCCGCAGGGCGGCGAGGCACGGGCCCTCGCCCGAGCGCACCTGGACGATCTCGAGCAGCGCGGTCGTGTGGTCCGTGCTGGCGAGCACCTCCGCCGCGGGTCCGTCGTCACCGACCTGCTCGACCGGATCCACGACCAGGAGCATCCCGGCCGCGCGGGCCCGGACGAGGTCGACGGCGAGGTCGACCAGACGCTGCGCGAGGTCCGCGACCGCGCTGCAGGCGTCCGACGACGCGTAGGTGGTGAGGTCGGCGATCGTCGCCGCGACGCGGACGGGATCGGCGCTGGGGCGGGTGGCGGTCACGGGACTCCCCTCGGTGGTCGGTCGCTGCACGGCGTTCCCCCGCTGTGCCTGGTGATTCTGCCCAAACCACTCCGCGGCGTCATCCGGGCGGACCGGCCGCGCCGTCCACGTCGTCGGCCGCCCGCCGGGCCCGGGTCAGGGTTGCCCGCTCCGCGAGGCGCTCGGCGGCGGGGTAGGCCACCTCCTCCAGGGTCAGACCGTGCGCGGGCGCGACGACCGCGCCGCCCTCCCGCCGCCGCCCGGCGAGCAGGGCCGTCGGCCAGTCGACGGGCCGCCGGCCCTCCCCCACCGCGACCAGCGCCCCGACGAGCGCCCGGACCATCGAGTGGCAGAAGGCGTCCGCCTGGACCACCGCCACGACGAGCCCGGCGTCCCGGCCCTGCGTCGGCCGGACCACGTCGAGGACCTGGAGGGTGCGGATGGTCGTCGCGTCCGGCCGCGCGCGGCAGAAGGCCGCGAAGTCGTGCCGGCCGACCAGCCCCGCGGCCGCCTCGCTCATGGCGGTGGCGTCGAGGGGGACGCGGTGGCGCACGACGTGCGCGCGACGCAGGGGGTCGACCTGGGCGACGTCGTCGGCGATCCGGTAGGCGTACCGGCGGTGCAGCGCGGAGAAGCGGGCGTCGAACCCCTCCGGAGCTCCCGCGGCGCGGTGCACGACGACGTCCGGCGGCAGCACGCCCGCGAGGCGGCGCACCAGGACCTCCCCCGGGTCGCCCTCCATCCGGCCGCGGACGGCGAGCCACACGGCGCGCTCGAGGTCCACGTGGGCGACCTGGCCGCGCGCGTGCACCCCGGCGTCCGTGCGCCCGGCGACCGTGAGCCGCGGCGGCGGGCAGCGCAGGACGGTGCCCAGGGCCGCCTCCAGCGTGCCCTGGACGGTGCGGAGCGTCGGCTGCGCCGCCCACCCGGCGAACCCGGTCCCGTCGTAGGACAGGTCCAGGCGGACCCGCACCACGTCCTGGGCCTCGGGCGGCGGCACGTCGTCGGGTCCTGTGCCGGGCGGGGTCCTGTCGTCCACGGGCCCACGCTATCCAGGCGGGTCACCGTGGCGGGCAGGCGCCCCGCGGGCCTAGCCTCACGCGGGTGAGTGCAGAGACCGAGGCGGGCCGCACGCTCGCCGTCGACTGCGGGGGCGGCGGGATCAAGGCGTCCGTGCTCGACGACGCCGGCACTCTCCACGTCCCGCCCGTCCGGGTCCCGACCCCCTACCCCCTGCCCCCCGAGCGGCTCGTCCGGACGATCGTCGACATCGCCGCCGGGCTGCCGCCGGCGCAGCGCGCGACGGTCGGCATGCCGGGGATGATCCGCCACGGCGTCGTCATCGCGACGCCGCACTACGTGACGCGCTCCGGGCCGCGGACCCGGGTGCTCCCGGAGCTCGTCGAGGCCTGGGCCGGCCGGGACATGGAGGCCGCGCTGCGCGCCGCGCTCGGGGTCCCGACGCTCGTCCTCAACGACGCCGAGGTGCACGGGGCCGGTGTCGTCTCCGGGAGCGGGCTGGAGCTCGTGCTCACCCTCGGCACCGGCCTCGGCTCGGCCCTGTTCGACGGCGGCGTCCTGGCCCCGCACCTGGAGCTGTCCCACGCGCCGGTGCGCCGCGGCGTCACCTACGACTCCTACCTCGGCGAGCCCGAACGACGACGCCTCGGCGACGGCGCCTGGTCCCGGCGCGTCCGCCGCGCCGTCGAGGGTCTGCGCCCGGTGTTCCGCTGGGACCGGCTCTATCTCGGCGGCGGCAACGCCCGGCTCGTCAGCCCCACCACGCTGGCGGCGTCGGGCGACGACGTCGTCGTGGTGCCCAACTCCGCGGGGATCGTCGGCGGGGTGCGGGCCTGGTCGATCCGACGCCTCACCGACCCGGGCTGACCGCCAGCCGACCGGCCGGCTGACGCCCCGCAGCACGGACGGCCGGCGGGTCCACCTCCTCCAGCAGCTCGAGCAGGACCCGGGTGAACGCGACCGGTCGCACCAGGGACGTCAGGTGCGTCGCCCCCCGGACGACGACGCGCCGCGCCCCGGGCCGCGCGGCGAGGAAGCGCCGCTCGTGCAGGCGGAAGTGGTCCCACTGCCCGTTGGCGAACCAGACCGGGCCGGTGAAGCGCTGCAGGTCCGCGCGCGGGTCCAGCGCCCGCATCGCGTCGAGGAGGTCGACCATGACGTCCAGCGCGAAGCCCCCGGCGGCCGCGTCCGCGGCGCCTTCCGGCGGCAGGGCCCGCTCCACGAGCGTCTGGTTCAGCGCCGCGCCCCGGTCCGGGAGGTGCCCGATGACGCGGGCCGCCTGGAGCCAGGCCCCGGTCAGCACCGTGTCCGGGTCCGTCGAGCACCCCGACAGCAGCAGTGCCGCCGTGCCCTCGGGGTGGCGGGCCGCCCACGCCGCGGCGAGGTAGCCGCCGAGCGACAGCCCGACGACGACGGCGCGCCCCCCGACCCGGTCCACCGCCTCGCCGACGGCCTCCAGCGCGCCGTCGACCGTGAACGTCTCCTGGACCCGACGGCCGTGGCCGGGCAGGTCCGGAGCCACCGCCTGCCGTCCCGCCCGCTCGAGCGCCTCGAGCTGCGCCCGCCACATCGTGCCGGACGTCCGAGCGCCGTGGAGAAGGACGACGGGCAGGGGCATGGGCACGCCTCCACGGTAACGAGACGGGCCGGGGCGCACAGGACGACGGTCCGCGCGGTGCCGAGGGCGCCGCGCCACCCCGGCGGGGACGCCGAAGGCCCGGAGCAGGTGCTCCGGGCCTTCGGGCGGATGGTGCGGGTGACGTCAGGCCTTGTCGGCCTTCTCCTCGCCCTCGGCAGCCTCGTCGGCGGCCGTCTCCTCGGCGGACTCCGCGCTCGGCGCCGACTCGGCGGACTCCGCGGACTCCGCGCTCTCCGCGGACTCGGCGCTGTCCGCCGACTCCTCGGCCGGCGCGGCGGCCGCGGCGGGAGCGGCGGCCTTCTTGGTCGCCTTCTCCGCCTCGCGGACGGTCGCCTGCTTCGGGCTGACCGGCTCGAGCACGAGCTCGATGACCGCCATGGGGGCGTTGTCGCCCTTGCGCGGACCGATCTTGGTGATGCGGGTGTAGCCACCCTGACGCTCGGCCATCGCCGGTGCGATCTCGGTGAAGAGCTCGTGGACGACGCCCTTGTCCCGGACGACCGTCAGCACGCGCCGGCGCGAGGCCAGGTCACCGCGCTTGGCGAAGGTGATGAGACGCTCCGCGAGCGGGCGCAGCCGCTTCGCCTTCGTCTCGGTGGTGGTGATGCGACGGTGCTCGAAGAGGCTCGTCGCCAGGTTGGCGAGGATGCGACGCTCGTGCGCCGGACCGCCACCGAGCCGCGGACCCTTGGTGGGCGTGGGCATTCTGTACTCCTCAGTTCATCGAACGGGACCCCGCCGCGAGCGGCGCGGTCCTCCACGGCGTCAGGACAGCTCGTCCTCGGGGTAGTCGGCGTCGTCGTAGTAGGCGGCGCTCGAGGGGTCGAAGTCGATCGGGCTGTCCTTGAGGGACAGGCCCAGGCCCGACAGCTTCTCCTTGACCTCGGTGATCGACTTGGCACCGAAGTTGCGGATGTCGAGCAGGTCCGCCTCCGAGCGGGCGACGAGCTCGCCCACCGAGTGGATGCCCTCGCGCTTGAGGCAGTTGTACGAGCGGATCGTCAGCTGCAGCTCCTCGATCGGCAGGGCGAGGTCGGCCGCCAGCGCGGCGTCGGTCGGCGACGGGCCGATCTCGATGCCCTCGGCCTCGACGTTGAGCTCCCGGGCCAGGCCGAAGAGCTCCACCAGCGTCTTGCCCGCCGAGGCGAGCGCGTCGCGCGGCGCGATCGCCGGCTTGGTCTCGACGTCGACGACGAGCTTGTCGAAGTCGGTGCGCTGCTCGACACGCGTGGCCTCGACCTTGTAGGTCACCTTGAGGACCGGCGAGTAGATCGAGTCGACCGGGATGCGGCCGATCTCGGCGTCGTAGGACTTGTTCTGCTGCGCGGAGACGTAGCCGCGGCCGCGCTCGACCGTCAGCTCGATCTCCAGCTTGCCCTTGCCGTTGAGCGTGGCGATGTGCAGGTCGGGGTTGTGCACCTGGACGCCGGCCGGCGGGGTGATGTCCGCGGCCGTGACCGTCCCGGGACCCTGCTTGCGCAGGTACATGACCACCGGCTCGTCGTTCTCGGAGGAGACGACGAGGTCCTTGATGTTCAGGATGATCTCGGTGACGTCCTCCTTCGCGCCCGTCACGGTGCTGAACTCGTGCAGCACGCCGTCGATGCGGATCGACGTGACGGCCGCACCGGGGATGGACGAGAGCAGGGTGCGACGCAGGGAGTTGCCGAGCGTGTAGCCGAAGCCCGGCTCGAGCGGCTCGATGACGAACCGCGAGCGGTTCTCGGAGACGACCTCTTCGGTCAGCGTGGGGCGCTGTGCGATGAGCACGGTGGGGTTCCTCTCAGTGAGCGTCCGCCATATGACGCTTCACGGGTGCTGCCTGACGGGTCTCTGTCCACCCGCAGGGTCGTGCGGTCCGGGGTGCGCCCCGCGCCTGCGGTGCGCTCACCGCGAGCTCGTGGGGCCCTCGGACACGTCGGCGCCGGACCGAGGTGCTCCCTCGGCCCGGCGCGACGGGGTCAGACGCGGCGACGCTTCGGCGGCCGGCAGCCGTTGTGGGCCTGCGGGGTCACGTCCTGGATCGAGCCCACCTCGAGGCCGGTGGCCTGCAGCGAGCGGATCGCGGTCTCGCGGCCCGAGCCCGGGCCCTTGACGAAGACGTCGACCTTCTTCATGCCGTGCTCCTGCGCGCGGCGGGCGGCGGCCTCCGCAGCCAGCTGGGCGGCGAAGGGCGTCGACTTGCGCGAGCCCTTGAAGCCGACCTGGCCGGACGAGGCCCACGCGATCACGGCACCCGAGGGGTCGGTGATCGAGACGATCGTGTTGTTGAACGTGCTCTTGATGTGGGCCTGGCCCACGGCGACGTTCTTCTTCTCCTTGCGGCGGGGCTTGCGGGCCGAGCCGGACGTACGGGTCTTGGGAGGCATTGCGGTCTCTCTCCTGGTCTGAGGTCGTCGGACCGGTGGTGCGGCGCGCGGCCCTCGCGGGCGGCGCGGGCGTCACACCCCGGACTGCTGGCTACTTGCGCCCGGCCTTCTTCTTGCCGGCGACGGTGCGCTTCGGACCCTTGCGGGTGCGGGCGTTGGTCTTGGTCCGCTGACCGCGCACGGGCAGACCGCGGCGGTGCCGCAGACCCTCGTAGCTGCCGATCTCGACCTTGCGACGGATGTCGGCCGCGACCTCACGGCGGAGGTCACCCTCGAGCTTGTAGCTGTTCTCGAGGTGGTCGCGGAGCGCGACGAGCTCGGCGTCCCCGAGCTCGCGGACCCGCATGTCGGGGCTGATGCCGGTGGCCGCGAGCGTCTGCTGCGCGCGGGTACGGCCGACGCCGTAGATGTAGGTGAGCGCCACCTCGAGCCGCTTGTCGCGGGGGAGGTCGACGCCGACGAGACGTGCCATGTGTGCGTACTCCTGAACTGCACCGGAGGTCTTCCGCACGTCCCTCCCGCTGCTGCGGGCCCCGGCCTCCGGACCGGGGGTGGCGCGACCGCCGCGGCGGTCGTGCTGGACGTGCGCTGGCCGGCCCGGGGGCCGGGGTGCTGCTGTGCCTCTCGGCGACCCTGAGGTCGGCCGGTCAGCCCTGGCGCTGCTTGTGGCGCAGGTTGTCGCAGATGACCATCACGCGACCGTGCCGGCGGATCACCTTGCACTTGTCGCAGATCTTCTTGACGCTCGGCTTGACCTTCATGCTCGTTCCTCCGCCGCCGCACGCGCGCACGTGCGTGCGACGGGCGGCAGTTCGCTCGGGTGATCTGGTGATCGGGACGGACTACTTGTAGCGGTAGACGATCCGGCCGCGGGACAGGTCGTACGGGCTGAGCTCGACCACCACCCGGTCCTCGGGGAGGATCCGGATGTAGTGCTGACGCATCTTGCCCGAGATGTGGGCAAGGACCTTGTGGCCGTTGGCCAGCTCGACGCGGAACATCGCGTTGGGCAGCGCCTCGACCACGGAGCCCTCGATCTCGATGACACCGTCCTTCTTTGCCATGTCCTCCGCTAACTGTTGTGGTACGACTTCTTCACCCCGCTGACCCGTGGGGGCAGAGGGTGTGGCCTCGGGGGCCTGACCGCCGGACGGCGGAGCCGGGGCCGGATGCGCGCCGCGCGTCGCTCGGACGCGCGCCGGGGCAGACGGACCCGACGGATCATCCTACGGCATGAGCGCGCATGGGGCGAACCGCCCGAAGCCCGCCGGGACGGTCGACCGGCTCACTCCCAGGGGGCGACCGTGACGCCGTGCCGCGCGAGACGCTCCGCCCCGCCGTCGGGCGCCGTCAGCACCCAGATGCCGTCGGGACCGATGGCCACGGTGTGCTCCCAGTGGGCCGCCCGGGAGCCGTCGACCGTCACGACCGTCCAGTCGTCCTCGAGGACCTGGATGGCCCGCGAGCCGCGGGTGAGCATCGGCTCGACGGCCAGGCACATGCCCGCCCGCAGCCGCGGCCCCTTCTCCCGCGTGCGGTAGTTGAGCACGTCGGGCGGCTGATGCATCGCGGAGCCGATGCCGTGACCGATGTACTCCTGGACGATCCCGTAGGGCACGCCGGCCGCCTCGACCGAGTCCTCGATCGCGTCGCCCACCGCCCCGAGCCGCTCCCCCGTCGCCAGCGCCGCGATGCCTGCCCACAGGGCGTCCTCGGTCGCCGCGCTCAGCGCGACGTCCGCCGGGTCGGCGTCCGGCAGCACGACCGTGAAGGCCGCGTCCCCGTGCCAGCCGTCGACGACGGCGCCACAGTCCACGGAGACCACGTCGCCGGGCGCGAGCACCCGGTCCCCCGGGATGCCGTGGACGATCTCGTCGTTGACCGACACGCAGAGGGTGGCCGGGTAGCCGTGGTATCCCAGGAACGACGGCGTCGCCCCGGCGCCGGCGATGACCTCGGCCGCCACCGCGTCGAGCTCCGCCGTGGTCACGCCGGGCCGCATCGCGGCACGCACGGCCGCGTGGGCGTCCGCGACGACCAGGCCCGCGCGCCGCATGGTGCGGACCTGCTCGGCGGTCTTGTACTCGATCTTCTCTCGTCCGAACACGGCGGTCAGGCGGCGGGGCGCAGGGCCGTGAGGAGCCGCTCGGTGACGTCGGCGACCTCGCCGATCCCGTCCACCCGGACGAGGAGCCCGCGCTCGGCGTACAGCGCCGCGATGGGCGCCGTCTGCTCGCGGTACACCTCGAGCCGGTGACGGATCACGGGCTCCGTGTCGTCCTCGCGCCCCTCGACGGTGGCGCGGTGCAGCAGCCGTCCGACGACGACCTCGGTGTCCGCGGTGAGCTCCACGGCGGCGTCGAGCCGGACCCCGTGCCGGGCGAGGATCGCGTCGAGCTCGGACACCTGGGCGACGTTGCGCGGGTAGCCGTCCAGGAGGAAGCCCGCCGCGGCGTCGGCCTCCGCCAGGCGCGAGGCCACCATCGCGTTGGTCACCTCGTCGGGCACGAGCTCACCGCGGGAGGTGTAGCCCTGGGCCGTGCGGCCGAGCTCGGTGCCCCCCGCGATGTTGGCGCGGAAGATGTCGCCGGTCGACACGGCCGGGACGCCGAGAGCGTCCGCGAGCCGCGCCGCCTGCGTGCCCTTGCCGGCCCCGGGAGGGCCGAGGAGGACGATGCGTGTCACCGCAGGAACCCTTCGTAGTGACGCTGCTCGAGCTGGGAGTTGATCTGCTTGACCGTCTCCAGGCCGACGCCGACGACGATGAGGATCGACGCGCCACCCAGCGGGATCTGGGTGTTGATGTCGAGCAGGATGAACACGAACAGGACGACCATCGCCACGAACGCCAGGTAGACCGACCCCGGCGCGGTGATGCGCGTGATGACGTAGTCGAGGTACTCGGCCGTCGGGCGCCCGGCGCGGATGCCGGGGATGAACCCGCCGTACTTCTTCATGTTGTCCGCCACCTCGTCCGGGTTGAACGTGATCGCGGTGTAGAAGTAGGCGAAGAAGATGATCAGGACGATGTACAGCGTGATGTTGATCGGGCTCGCCGGGTCGACCACGTTGTTGGTGAGCCAGATGACCCACTCCGCCGACTGGTCACCGAACTGGGCGACGAGGCCGGGGATCGCCAGCAGCGACGAGGCGAAGATGATCGGGATGACGCCCGACATGTTGATCTTGATCGGGATGTAGGTGCTGGACCCGCCGTACATGCGGCGCCCGACCATCCGCTTGGCGTACTGCACCGGGATGCGGCGCTGGGACTGCTCCACGAACACGACCAGCCCGATCACCAGGATGATCACGATGAGGACCGCGATGAACTTCACGGCCCCGTCCTCGCCGCCCGCGATCGACCACAGGGCCGACGGGAACGTCGCGGCGATCGAGGTGAAGATCAGCAGCGACATGCCGTTGCCGATGCCGCGCTCGGTGATCCGCTCGCCGAGCCACATGATCAGCGTCGTACCGGCCGTCATCGTGAGGATCATCAGGGCGATGGTCCCGGCGCTGTCGTCGGGGATGACCGGGAGGTTGCAGCCCTGGAAGAGGAGGCCGTTGCGGGCGACGGTGATGATCGTCGTCGACTGCAGCACCGCCAGCCCGATGGTGAGGTACCGCGTGTACTGCGTCAGCTGCGCCTGGCCCTGCTGGCCCTCCTTGTGCAGCGCCTCGAACCGCGGGATGACCACGCGGAGCAGCTGCACGATGATGCTCGCCGTGATGTACGGCATGATCCCCAGCGCGAACACGGAGAGCTGGAGCAGCGCACCCCCGCTGAAGAGGTTGATGATGCCGAGCAGGTCGTTGTTCGCGACCTGGGCCACACAGGCCTGGACGTTGCCGTAGTCCACGCCCGGGGTCGGGATGAAGGACCCCACCCGGAAGACCGCCATGATCGCCATCGTGAACAGCAGCTTGCGCCGCAGGTCTGGGGTCCGGAAGGCCCGGGCGAATGCGCTGAGCACCTGTCCTCCTGCTCCGCCGTCGTGACGGCGGTCTGTCGTCGTGCCCGTCGCCGACGACCTGCCGGGGACGGGTGAGCCGCACCGACCCTAGCCGAGCCAGGACCGGGGACGGCGCAGGGGCCGGGCGCTGAGCGTCCCGGCCCCTGCATCAGGTCAGTCCTCGTTCACCGACCCGCCGGCCGCGAGGATCTTCTCCTTGGCGGACGCGGAGATCGCCTGGACCTGCACCGCGAGCTTGACCTCGAGCTCGCCGGTGCCGAGCACCTTGACCGGCTGGCCCTTGCGGACCGCGCCCTTGGCCACGAGGTCCTCCACCGTGACGTCGCCACCGCTGGGGTACAGCGCCGCGAGCGTCGCGATGTTCACGACCTGGTACTCGGTGCGGAACGGGTTCTTGAAGCCGCGGAGCTTCGGCAGCCGCATGTGCAGCGGCATCTGCCCACCCTCGAACGACTCGGGCACCTGGTACCGGGCCTTGGTGCCCTTGGTACCGCGACCCGCCGTCTTGCCCTTGGACGCCTCACCACGACCCACGCGGGTCTTCTTGGTGTGCGCGCCCGGCGCCGGACGCAGGTGGTGCACCTTGAGCGTGCCGCCGGCACCCTCGGTCGCGTTGGTCACCTTCGCCGGCTTCTCGGCCGCCTTCGTCGAGGCGGACTTCGTCGAGGCAGCCTTGGTCGAGGCGGCCTTGCGAGGCGCAGCCTTCTTCTTCGGCGCCTCGGCCGTGGCCTCGGGCGCGTCGTTCGCGTCGGTCTTCTTCTCAGCCATGGTCACTCGACCTCCTCGACGGTGACGAGGTGCGCCACCGTGGTGACCATGCCGCGGATCTCCGGACGGTCCTCCTTGACGACGACGTCGCCGATGCGCTTGAGGCCGAGGGTCCGCAGCGTGTCACGCTGGTTCTGCTTGCCGCCGATGGCGGACTTGGTCTGGGTCACCTTGAGACGGGCCATCACGCACCTGCCTTCGCGGCGACACCCTCGGCGCGTGCCCGGAGCATCGCCGCAGGGGTCACGTGCTCCAGCGGCAGGCCACGGCGGGCCGCCACGGCCTCCGGCTCCTCGAGCTCGCGCAGCGCCTGCACCGTCGCGTGGACGATGTTGATGGCGTTGGACGACCCCATGGACTTGGAGAGCACGTCGTGGATGCCGGCGCACTCGAGGACGGCGCGCACCGGACCACCGGCGATGACACCGGTACCGGGGGACGCCGGGCGCAGGAAGACGACGCCGGCGGCCGCCTCACCCGTGACCGGGTGCGGGATGGTGCCCTGGATGCGGGGCACGCGGAAGAAGCTCTTCTTGGCCTCCTCCACGCCCTTCGCGATCGCGGCGGGCACCTCCTTCGCCTTGCCGTAGCCGACGCCGACGGTGCCGTCGCCGTCACCCACCACGACGAGCGCGGTGAAGCTGAAACGGCGACCACCCTTGACGACCTTGGAGACGCGGTTGATGGTCACCACGCGCTCGACGAAGGCACTCTTCTCGGCGGCGTCGCCGCGGCGGTCGCCACGACGGTTGTCGCCACGCTCGCGCCGGTCGCCGCCGCCGCCGGCGGCGCCGGTGTTGCTGCGCTGCGGTGCAGCCATCAGAACTTCCTCTGCTTCCGTACGGACAGGACTCGGGTGGGGGTCACAGGGCGAGACCGCCCTCGCGGGCGCCGTCGGCGACCGCCGCGACACGGCCGTGGTACTTGTTGCCCCCACGGTCGAACACGACGGCCTCGACACCGGCGGCCTTCGCCCGCTCGGCGAGGAGCTCGCCGACCCGACGCGCCTTGGCGGTCTTGTCGCCGTCGAACGCCCGCAGGTCCGCCTCGAGGGTGGACGCGGACGCCAGCGTGCGGCCGACGCTGTCGTCGACGACCTGGGCAACCATGTGGCGCGTCGAGCGCGTCACGACCAGGCGGGGCCGCGCGGCGGTGCCGACGACCTTCTTGCGCAGGCGGAGGTGGCGGCGCGCACGGGCGACGGCCTTGCCCTTGCCGCGGATGGTGATAGCCACGGTTACTTACCAGCCTTTCCAGCCTTGCGGCGGACGACCTCGCCCGCGTACCGCACGCCCTTGCCCTTGTACGGCTCGGGCTTGCGGATCTTGCGGATGTTCGCGGCGACCTCGCCGACCTGCTGCTTGTCGATGCCGCTCACGGAGAACTTCGTCGGGGTCTCCACCGTGAAGGTGATGCCCTCCGGCGCCGCGACGGTCACCGGGTGGCTGAACCCGAGCGCGAACTCGAGGTCCGAGCCCTTGGCGGTCACGCGGTAACCGGTGCCGACGATCTCGAGCTTCTTCGTGTAGCCCTCGGTCACGCCGGTGACGAGGTTCGCCAGCAGCGTGCGGGTCAGGCCGTGCAGCGACCGCGAGGTGCGCTCGTCGTCGGGACGGGTCACCACGAGGGTGCCGTCCTCCTGCGCGACCTGGATGGGCGCCGCCACGGTGTGCGTCAGGGTGCCCTTGGGGCCCTTGACCGTCACGCGCGCGCCGTCGATCGCGACGTCGACGCCGGCCGGGACCGGGACGGGGACCTTGCCGATTCGGGACATGGTGCTCTCCTCTCGGTCTCTCGGTTACCAGACGTAGGCGAGGACTTCCCCACCTACACCCTTCGTCGCGGCCTGCTTGTCGGTCAGGAGGCCGGAGGACGTGGACAGGATCGCCACGCCGAGGCCGCCGAGCACGCGGGGCAGGTTGGTGGACTTGGCGTAGACGCGCAGGCCCGGCTTGGACACACGGCGCACGCCCGCGAGCGAGCGCTCACGGTTCGGGCCGAACTTCAGCTGGATCGTCAGGTTCTTGCCCACCGGGGCGTCCCCGACGGTCCAGCCGGCGATGTAGCCCTCCGCCTGGAGGATCTCCGCGATGTTCGCCTTCAGCTTGGAGTACGGCATCGTCACGGAGTCGTGGTACGCGGAGTTCGCGTTCCGCAGACGCGTCAGCATGTCTGCGATGGGGTCGGTCATCGTCATCGGGCTTGTGCCCTTCCTCGCCGGGGTATCCCCGCGCCGTGCCGGCGCAAGGGGACCTGCGGCGTAGTGGTTACCAGCTGCTCTTGGTGACGCCGGGGAGCTCACCGCGGTGCGCCATCTGGCGCAGGCAGATGCGGCAGAGGCCGAACTTGCGGTACACCGAGTGCGGCCGGCCCCACGGCTGGCACCGGGTGTAGGCGCGGACCGCGTACTTGGGCTTCCGCGCCGCCTTCTGGATCAGGGCGGTCTTCGCCATGGTCAGTTCTCCTTGAAGGGGAAGCCGAGACGGCGGAGCAGCGAGCGGCCCTCGTCGTCGGTGGTCGCGGTCGTCACGATGGTGATGTCCATGCCACGGCTGCGGTCGATCTTGTCGGGGTCGACCTCGTGGAACATCACCTGCTCGGTCAGGCCGAACGTGTAGTTGCCGTGGCCGTCGAACTGCTTCGGCGACAGCCCGCGGAAGTCGCGGATGCGGGGCAGGGCCAGCGAGACGAGCCGGTCCGTGAACTCCCACATGCGGTCCCCCCGGAGGGTGACGTGCGCACCGATCGGCATGCCCTCGCGCAGCTTGAACTGGGCGATGGACTTGCGCGCCTTGGTGACCTGCGGCTTCTGACCGGTGATCGCGGTCAGGTCGCGGATCGCGCCCTCGATGAGCTTGGAGTCCTTGGCGGCCTCGCCGACGCCCATGTTCACGACGACCTTCACGAGGCGCGCGACCTGGTTGACGTTCTCGTGGCCGAACTCCTCGCGCAGGGCGGGGAGGATCTCCTCGGCGTACTTCGTCTTCAGACGCGGAGCCGTCCGCGTCTCGACAGTCTCAGTGCTCATCTCAGATGTCCTTACCCGAGCGCTTCGCCACGCGGACGCGCACCGTGCGGGTGCGGCCGTCGCGCTCGATCTCCTCGGTGCGGTAACCGACGCGCGTGCCCTTCTTCGTCTCCGGGTCCACGAGCATGACGTTGCTGACGTGGATCGCCGCCTCACGCGTCTCGATCCCGCCCGTGCGCGTGCCGCGCGACGTCTGGCCGGCCTTGACGTGGTGGGTCATGCGCTGCACGCCCTCGACGATGACGCGGTCCTTCTCCTGGAGCACCTCGAGCACACGGCCCTGCTTGCCCTTGTCGCGGCCCGCGATGACGACGACGAGGTCGCCCTTCTTGATCTTGGCCATGGTCAGAGCACCTCCGGTGCCAGCGAGATGATCTTCATGAACTTCTTGTCCCGCAGCTCACGACCGACCGGGCCGAAGATGCGCGTCCCACGGGGCTCCCCGTCGTTCTTGAGGATCACCGCGGCGTTCTCGTCGAACTTGATGTACGAGCCGTCCGGCCGGCGGCGCTCCTTGGTGGTGCGCACGACGACGGCCTTGACGACGTCGCCCTTCTTGACGTTGCCGCCCGGGATGGCGTCCTTGACCGTCGCGACGATCACGTCGCCGATACCGGCGTAGCGACGGCCGGACCCGCCGAGAACACGGATGCAGAGGATCTGCTTCGCTCCCGTGTTGTCGGCGACCTTCAGTCGCGACTCCTGCTGGATCATGTCTGTGAACTCCTGTCGTCGAGCCGGTTCTCGCCAGCGCGAGCCTGGCCGAACGGATATGGGGTGAGGACGTGGACCGTCCAGCCGCCGCGGGGCGGCCGGACGGTCCCGGCGCCTCTTACTTCGCCTTCTCCAGGATCTCCACCACGCGCCAGCGCTTCGTCGCCGACAGCGGACGGGTCTCCATGATGAGGACGAGGTCGCCGACGCCGGCCGCACTGGCCTCGTCGTGCGCCTTGACCTTGCTCGTGCGCCGCATGACCTTGCCGTAGAGCGGGTGCTTGACCCGGTCCTCGACCTCGACCACGACGGTCTTCTGCATCTTGTCGCTGACGACGTAGCCGCGCCGCGTCTTGCGGTACGGGCGGGCCTCGTCGGCCGCGGACTCGGCGGCCTGCGCCGCTGCGTTCTCGGTGCTCATGTCAGACCTCTCGATCACTCGGCGTCAGGGCCGGGTGCGGTACGGATGCCGAGCTCGCGCTCGCGCAGGACCGTGTAGATCCGCGCGATGTCGCGGCGGACGGCCTTGAGCCGGCCGTGGCTCTCGAGCTGACCGGTCGCGGACTGGAAACGGAGGTTGAACAGCTCCTCCTTGGCCTTCTTCAGCTCGGCGACGAGCGTCTCGTCGTCCATGCCGTCGAGCTCGGCCGGAGCCAGCTCCTTCGATCCGATAGCCATCAGTTGCCACCACCCTCGCGCACCACGAAACGGCACTTCATCGGGAGCTTGTGCATCGCGCGGCGCATGGCCTCGCGAGCGAGCGGCTCCGGGACACCGGCGAGCTCGAACATGATGCGGCCCGGCTTGACGTTCGCGACCCACCACTCGGGCGAGCCCTTGCCGGAGCCCATGCGGGTCTCGGCCGGCTTCTTGGTCAACGGGCGGTCGGGGTAGATGTTGATCCACACCTTGCCGCCACGCTTGATGTGACGCGTCATGGCGATACGCGCCGACTCGATCTGCCGGTTGGTCACGTAGGCGGGCTCGAGAGCCTGGATGCCGTACTCACCGAAGGCGATCGTGGTACCACCCTTCGCCGCGCCGGAGCGCGACGGGTGGTGCTGCTTGCGGTGCTTGAGCCGCCGCGGGATCAGCATGCTCAGGACTCCGTTCCGGTCTCAGGGGCCGACTCGGCGGGCGCCGGCGCGGCCTCGGCCGGAGCCTCGGTGCGCTCGGCACGCTCGGGGCGACGCGCGCCACGGGCGGGCCGGTCGCCGCGAGGACCGCGCGGGGCGCGGGGGCCGGCGGCGGCCTGCTCGCGGGCGTACTCCTTCTCGGTGAGGTCGCCCTTGTAGATCCACACCTTGACGCCGATCTGACCGAAGGTCGTCCGGGCCTCGAAGGTGCCGAAGTCGATGTTCGCGCGCAGCGTGTGCAGCGGGACACGGCCCTCGCGGTAGAACTCGCTGCGGCTCATCTCCGCACCGCCGAGGCGCCCGGCGCACTGCACCCGGATGCCCTTGGCACCGGCGCGCAGGGCGGACTGCATGCCCTTGCGCATGGCGCGACGGAACGAGACGCGGCTCGCCAGCTGCTCGGCGATGCCCTGCGCGACCAGCTGGGCCTCGAGCTCGGCGTTCTTGACCTCGAGGATGTTCAGCTGGACCTGCTTGCCGGTGAGCTTCTCGAGCTCGCCGCGGATGCGGTCGGCCTCGGCGCCGCGGCGGCCGATGACGATGCCCGGACGCGCCGTGTGGATGTCCACGCGGACGCGGTCGCGGGTGCGCTCGATCTCGACCTTGGCGATGCCGGCGCGCTCGAGGCCCGTCGACATGAGCTTGCGGATCTGGACGTCCTCACGGACGTAGTCGCGGTACCGCTGCCCCGGCTTGGTGCTGTCGGCGAACCAGCGCGACCGGTGGTCGGTGGTGATGCCGAGGCGGTACCCGTGCGGGTTGACCTTCTGTCCCACTATCGGGTCCTCTCCTTCTTCTCGACCGGGGCGACGACCACGGTGATGTGGCTCGTGCGCTTGAGGATCCGCGACGCACGCCCCTGGGCGCGCGGACGGAACCGCTTGAGCGTCGGGCCCTCGTCGACGTACGCCGCCTGGACCACGAGCTCCGAGGCGTCGAACGCCTCGTTCGCGCGGTCCGCCTTGACGCGGGCGTTGGCGATCGCGCTCTCGACCACCTTGCGGACGGTCTCCCCCGCGGCCTGCGGCGCGAACTTCAGCGTCGCGACGGCCTCCTCGGCCTGCTTGCCACGGATGAGGTCCACGACGCGCCGGGCCTTCTGGGGCGTGACACGGACGAACCGCGCCTGCGCCTTGGCTTCCATTGCTGTCCTGCCTTCTTGTGTCGTCATGCGACTGGTCCGGACGTCACCTGCTCGACCCGAGGGTCAGCGGCGACGGCCCTTCCGGTCGTCCTTCTCGTGGCCGCGGAACGTCCGCGTGGGGGCGAACTCGCCGAGCTTGTGGCCGACCATCGACTCGGTCACGAAGACCGGGACGTGCTTGCGACCGTCGTGCACGGCGAACGTGTGCCCGAGGAAGTCGGGGGTGATCATCGACCGGCGGGACCAGGTCTTGATGACCGTCTTGGTCCCCTTCTCGTTCTGCACGTCCACCTTCTTCTGCAGGTGGTCGTCGACGAAGGGGCCCTTCTTGAGGCTGCGTGGCATCGGTCAGGTCTCCTGTCAGCGCTTCTTGCCGGTACGACGGCGACGGACGATCAGCTTGTCGCTGGGCTTGTTCGGGCGCCGCGTGCGGCCCTCCGGCTGGCCCCAGGGGCTGACGGGGTGACGCCCACCGGACGTCTTGCCCTCACCACCACCGTGCGGGTGGTCGATCGGGTTCATGGCGACGCCACGGACGGTCGGGCGCTTGCCCTTCCACCGCATGCGGCCGGCCTTGCCCCAGTTGATGTTCGACTGCTCGGCGTTGCCGACCTCGCCGACCGTCGCGCGGCAGCGCAGGTCGACGTTGCGGATCTCGCCGGAGGGCATGCGCAGCTGCGCGTACGGCCCGTCCTTGGCGACGAGCTGCACCGAGGCGCCCGCCGACCGGGCGATCTTCGCGCCGCCACCGGGCTTGAGCTCGATGGCGTGGATGACCGTACCGGTGGGGATGTTGCGCAGCGGCAGGTTGTTGCCCGGCTTGATGTCCGCCGAGGGCCCGTTCTCCACCACGTCGCCCTGCGACAGCTTGTTCGGCGCGATGATGTAGCGCTTCTCGCCGTCGGCGTAGTGCAGGAGCGCGATGCGCGCCGTGCGGTTCGGGTCGTACTCGATGTGCGCGACCTTGGCCGGCACGCCGTCCTTGTCGTGACGACGGAAGTCGATCACACGGTACGCGCGCTTGTGGCCACCGCCCTGGTGCCGCGTGGTCACGCGACCGGTCGAGTTGCGACCACCGGTCTTGTGCAGCGGACGGACCAGCGACTTCTCCGGCTCCGAGCGCGTGATCTCGACGAAGTCGGCGACGCTGCTGCCACGGCGGCCCGGCGTCGTCGGCTTGTACTTACGGATTCCCATGGAAGGTGTGTCCCTTACGTCTCGTCGGTCCGGCGTCAGCCGACCGGTCCGCCGAAGATGTCGATGGTGCCCTCGCGCAGCGTGACGATCGCGCGCTTGGTGTCCTTGCGCTTGCCGATCCCGAAGCGGGTGCGGCGGCTCTTGCCCTTGCGGTTCGCCGTGTTGACCGACTCGACCTTGACGCCGAAGACCTGCTCGACGGCGATCTTGATCTCGGTCTTGTTGGCACGGGGGTCCACGAGGAACGTGTACTTGCCCTCGTCGAGGAGCCCGTAGCTCTTCTCGGAGACGACCGGCGACAGGAGGATGTCGCGCGGGTCCTTCTTGTTCACGGTGGTCACTTCGTCTCCTCCGTGGCGAGCTCGGACGCCTCGGACTCGGTCGCGACGGCCTTGGCCGAGCGACCGGCCGGACGCTCGAGGAACGCCTCGAGGGCGCCGCGCGTGAAGACGACGTCGTCCGAGACCAGCACGTCGTAGGTGTTGAGCTGGTCGGCGGTGAGCAGGTGCACCTGCTCCAGGTTGCGCAGCGACTTCCACGAGCCCTCGTCGCCGCGCTCGAGCACCACGAGGACGTGGCGGCGCGGGGACAGGGTGGCGAGGGTCGCCGCGGCGGTCTTGGTCGACGGCAGCGCGTCGGCACCGAGGAAGTTCTCGACGACGTGCACGCGGCCCGCGCGGGCGCGGTCGGACAGGGCGCCGCGCAGCGCGGCCGCCTTCATCTTCTTCGGCGTGCGCTGGCTGTAGTCACGCGGCACGGGACCGTGCACGACGCCACCACCGGCGAACTGCGGGGCACGGGTCGAGCCCTGACGCGCCCGCCCGGTGCCCTTCTGCTTGTACGGCTTGCGGCCGCCGCCGGACACCTCGGCGCGGGTCTTCGTCTTGTGCGTGCCCTGACGGGCGGCCGCGAGCTGCGCGACCACGACCTGGTGGATGAGCGGGACGTTCGTCTGGACGTCGAACACCTCGGCGGGCAGCTCGGCCGTACCGGCCTTCTTGCCCTGGGCGTCCAGGACGTCGACGGTCTGCGTCGTCATCGGGGACTCACGCTCCCTTCGCGGCGGAACGCACGAGCACGACGCCGCCCTTCGGGCCGGGGACGGCGCCCTTGACGAGCACCAGACCCTTCTCGGCGTCGACCGCGTGCACGGTCAGGTTCTGGGTGGTCTGGCGGGCGTTGCCCATCCGACCGGCCATGCGCAGACCCTTGAAGACGCGCGACGGCGTGGAGGCGCCACCGATCGAGCCGGGCTTGCGGTGGTTGCGGTGGGCACCGTGCGAGGCGCCGACGCCGGCGAAGCCGTGGCGCTTCATGACACCGGCCGTGCCCTTGCCCTTGGTGGTGCCGACGACGTCGACGAGCTGGCCGGCGGTGAAGGCCTCGGCGGTGATCTCCTGGCCGAGCGCGTACTGCGCGGCGTCCGACGTGCGGATCTCCGTCACGTGGCGGCGCGGGGTCACGCCGGCCTTCTCGAAGTGGCCCTTGAGCGGCTGGGTGACCTTGCGGGGGTCGATCTGGCCGTAGGCCAGCTGGACCGCCGTGTAGCCGTCCGTCTCCTCGGAGCGGACCTGGGTCACCACGTTGGTGCCGACCTGCACGACCGTGACGGGCACGAGGCGCCCGGCCTCGTCCCACACCTGGGTCATGCCGAGCTTGGTGCCCAGCACGGCCGTGATCGGCTTGGCGTTCTGGGGAAGCGTGGTCATCGTGATCTCCTGAGCCTCAGAGCTTGATCTCGATGTTCACGTCCGCCGGCAGGTCGAGACGCATGAGCGAGTCGACCGCCTTCGGCGTGGGATCGATGATGTCGATGAGGCGCTTGTGCGTGCGCATCTCGAAGTGCTCGCGGCTGTCCTTGTACTTGTGAGGCGACCGGATGACGCAGAAGACGTTCTTCTCCGTCGGCAGCGGCACCGGGCCCACGACCGTCGCACCAGCGCGCGTCACCGTGTCGACGATCTTGCGCGCCGAGCTGTCGATGACCTCGTGGTCGTAGGACTTGAGCCGGATGCGGATCTTCTGTCCCGCCATGGCGTCGTCTGACTCTCTCTCTCGAACCGCTAGCTGTCCGACCCCCGCACTCGGGCGTGTCGCGTTCGGCGACACACTCTCGCGCTGCGCACCCGTGAAGGCACGAGGTCGTTGGATGCTGTCGGGACCGCGCCTGCCGTTCGGCCGGCCGGTCCTGCAACGTCTGTCGTACGTGGCTGCCGCGCACACCGGTCCGGCCGCGCTCTGGCGCCGGGCGGGACCTGGACGGTCCCACCGGCGGCCGCGTTCGGACGCATACGGCGCCGGGCAACCTGAACAGTGTGCCAGACGATCGGACCGATGACCAATCCCGGTCGCGCACCGCGCGACGCGGGGCCGGCTCGGGGCTCCGCCGCCCTGCACACCGCCGCGGTCA
>JACIXM010000439.1 GCA_014360395.1 Actinotalea sp. | reverse complement strand
CACCACTGGACGACCGCGGCGCTGACCGCGGCCCGGGTCGCGGCGTCGCCGACGCCGTGGCCGACCGGGCCGTCGGGGTCCGCGGGGGCGACCACGGGACCGCGGGGGACGTAGGACAGGGCCCGGAACGGGAACAGCAGGCGCCGCTCGAGCACCTGCGCCGCACCGATGGCCCGGTCGCCCTCGACGACCCGTAGGCGGTGCGCCCGCCAGGCGCCGCGGGCCTTGACCTGGCCCCAGCCCCACAGCTGGAGCGGGTGCCCGCCGAGGGCGTTCACCAGGGTGTCCCACTCGACCGGGTCCGTGACGAGCTCGACGCGCGGGGAGGTGACCATGGACGGTCATCCTAGGTGCGGGCACCGGCGGCGGCGACCGGTGCGCGGGCTAGGCTGGCCGGCACCATGACGCGCTCCCACGCAGCCGACGACGTCACCCGAGCCCTCGCCGAGCGGACCGGCACGGACGCCCGCGACTGGCACCTCGTGTTCAAGGCCCGCTACGGCATGCAGGTGGTCCTGCAGGCCCTCGCCGCCACCGGAGGCCAGGGGGAGGTGGTCACGCAGGTCTTCACCTGCTGCACCGCCGTGGACCCGGTGCTCGCGGCGGGCCTGCGCCCCGTGTACGGGGAGGTCTCGCCCGGGACGATCGCGCTGGACCCGGACCGGCTCGACCGCGACGGGCTCGTCGCCGGCGGACGCACGCGCGCCGTCGTCCTGCAGCACACCTTCGGCATCGTCGACGACGGCGCCTCCCGGCGGCTGCGGGCCGCCGCGGACGCGGCCGGCGCGCTGCTCCTGGAGGACGCGGCGCACTGCCTGGGCCGGATGGCGCGGCGCGAGGACGGCACGCCCCTGGCGGACGTCTCCGTGCACTCCTTCGGCGTGGAGAAGATGCTGCCCACCAAGTTCGGCGGCGCCGTCTGGGTCTCCCCGCGGCTGCGGGGTGAGCCGCTGGGGCAGCGGATGGTGCGGGACCTGGCGGCGCTGCCCGCCATCGGGCGCCGCCTGGACCTGGCCACCCGCCTGTACCGGACGCAGCTGCGCGTGCTCGGGCGGCTGCCCGCCGCCGTCGCCGGGCCGGTCCGGGGCCTGCTGACCCGCACCGGGACGTTCGAGCCGGCCATCGCACCGGTCGAGCAGCGCGGCGCCCTGGCCCACCCCCCGATGAGGCCGTCGCCGGCCGTCGTCCGGGCGATGGCCGCGGGTCTGGCGACGCTCGACGCCGAGGAGGCGCGCCGGGCGGCGGCCGTCGCCCGGTACGTGGCCGCGCTGGGCGACGTCGTCGAGGTGCCGGCGGCGGTGGCGGCGGATGCCCCGCTCGTGCGGTTCCCCCTCTTCGTGCGGGAGACCGGGACCGCCGAGAGGGTGTTCGCGGCCCTCACCGAGGCCGGGTTCCGCCCGGGGCGGTGGTACCGCCCCGCGCTCTTCCCGGGGGTGGACGACCCCGCGGTCTACGGGTACGTGCCCGGGGACCCGGGGATCGCCACGACGGAGGGCCTCATCGCCCGTGTGGTGAACCTCCCCACCGGGGTGGACGTCGCCACCGCGGACCGGATCGCCGCGGTGGTCCGCCGGGTCATCGGTTGAGGCGCGTCCGGGCGTACCGCAGGTAGTCCAGCGTGTGGCGCAGGTCGATCCGGGCGACGTCGAGCAGCCGGGCCCGGCTGCGGTCGGCCCGGTAGTACAGCGTGTGCCACACGCCGTGCCGCGCCGCCGCACGGACCCGTGCGCGCAGCGAGCGGGGGATGAAGGCGAGCGCGGCGGGATAGGGGAGGTTCACCCACAGCCGTTCGTCCCGGGTGGTGAGCTCGGGCAGCTCCCGCTCGTGGACGAGGTCGTCGACGAAGCAGCGGGCGAGGTTCGCGCCCGCCGCCATCGTGTAGAACGAGCACGCGCCGAGCCGCAGGTTGAGCTCGAGGATCTTGCTCGTCCCGTCCCGCCGGTCGTACATGACGTCGAGGTTCGCCGGCCCGCGGTAGCCCAGGCCGTCGAGCAGCCGCCGGATGGACCCCGCGAGCTCCTCGTCGTCGATGGTGAGGATCGCGTTGTAGTTGCCCGCCCAGCGCGGGTCCCACTCCGCGAGCGCCACCTGCCCGATGGACAGCACCCGCATCCGGCCGCTGCGGTCGCTGTACGCGTTGGCCACCCGCATGACGGTCTCGTCACCCGGGATCAGCTCCTGCACCACGAGGTCGTCCTCGTACCCGGCCTCGTAGACCCGGTCCGCGACGGAGCGCAGCTCGGCGGCGTCGGCCACGACGTAGACCTTCTGCTTCCCCTCGAAGCGCAGCCGGGGGTAGGTGTCCGTGTCGGCGGGCTTGACGACCACCGGGTAGGCGAAGGGCAGGTCGGCACCGAGCGTGGCGTCCCGCGGCGTCTGCGGCGTGACGACGACCGTCGCAGGGTGCGGCACCCCGAGGTCGGCGCAGATCTGGGCGAAGGACGACTTGTTCATGAGCCGACGCGCGAGCCCCGCGTCCACGAGCGGGATGAGGAAGTGCCCCTCGAGCTCGGCGCGGCGCTCCAGGAGGATCGTCGCGTAGAGCTCGATGTTGGGGATGAGCAGGCGGCGCCGGCCGGGCAGCTCCTCGGCGAGGTCGAGGAGCGTGCGCACGACCACGTCCGGGGAGTCGAAGTCGCGGTACGTCCGCACGTCGACGATCCGTGAGTGGGCCGTCTCCCGCAGCGGGAACCGGCCGAGGGCCAGCGACCGGACACCGAAGGCCTCGTGGAGCGACCGGGCCACGTTGTAGGTGTTGACGTTGGTGCCGAGGATGATCGGGACGAAGTCCTCGTTGCCGTAGGTCATCCGGGCCTGCTCTCCGTTCGTCGTCGGGCCGCGCGACGGCCGCCGGGTGGGCAGCGGCCATCCTAGGGCGGCCGCGGTCGTCCCACCCGGTCGACCCGGTGCGGCGACACCGGGCGGCGCTCGGGCGCTGCCTACGATGAGGCGTGACCTCGACAACCGCCGCGCCTGCTCCCGTCCACCCGCTCGTGGGGGTGGTGGGCGGCGTGGGTCCTCAGGCGACGGCGTACTTCCTGGACATGGTGGTGCGGCTGACGCACGCCGAGCGGGACCAGGACCACCTCGACATGGTGGTCCTCAACCACGCCCGGATCCCCGACCGGACGGCGTTCATCCTCGGTGCGTCCACCGAGAACCCGGGGCCGGTCATGGCGCAGGACGCCCGGCGCCTCGAGCGCTTCGGTGCCGACTTCCTCGTGCTGCCCTGCAACACCGCCCACCACTTCACCGACGAGATCGCGGCGGCCGTCGACGTCCCGCTCGTCAACATCGTCGAGGAGACCGTCGCCGAGGCGCGGCGCCGGGTGGGGGACCTGCGGACCCTCGGCGTGCTCGCCACCACGGGGACGGCGCGCGCGGAGGTGTACCAGCGGGCGGCGGGCGCCGTCGGCGTCGACTGCGTGCTGCCCGACGAGGTGGACCAGGCCGAGGTGATGCGGATCATCTACGAGCAGGTCAAGGCCGGCCTCCCGGCGGACGTCGCCGCGTTCCGCGGCGTGGTCGACCGGCTGCGGGAGCGGGGCGCGCAGGTCGTCGTCCTCGGCTGCACCGAGCTGTCCGTCGTCGCGGCCGACCACGACCTGCTCGCCGCGGACCGGACCCTCGTGGACTCCCTGGACGTGCTCGCGCGCCGCACGATCGAGCGCGCCGGGCACCGCGTCCGGGACTGACGAGCCGGTCCGTCGGCGGACCGACCCGGCTCGGCACGTCGCCGCTCAGCCGAGGAGGTTCGTCCCGCTGTACAGGTGCATGACGGGCACCTCGAGGACCTCGCGGGCACGGGACGCCCAGTCGGTGTGGAACGTGTCCTCCACCGCGTGCGGCAGGGTGACGACGACGACCTCGCGGACCGGGCTCGCGGTGACGGCGGTCCGCAGTGCCGGGAGCGGGTCGTCCTCGACCACCTCGCCGTCCGCGACCGCACCGGCGGCCCGCAGCTCGGCGACGGTTGCCGCCAGGGCGTCGGCCGCGGTGCGGCGCGCCTCCTCGGGTCGGCCCTCCCGGCCGAGGGCGGCGTCCAGCGCCTCGCGCAGCTCGCCCAGGCTGAGGTGGTCGACGATCGAGACGAGCATGTTCTGCTCCGTGTCGGCCGGGACGAGCACGCGGTAGGCGACGTCCTCGTCGGCGTGCAGGCCGGTGATGTGCTGCACGTCGGCGGCGGTCAGGGTGTCCTCGGTGAGCAGCAGGATCGTCTCGGTCACGGACCGAGCCTAGTCGCGCGCGAGGACCCACCGCCCGAGCAGCACGCCGTCGGCGTGCAGCAGGTGCGCCGGGTGTGCCGCGCGTGCCGGGTCGGCCCACGGACCGCCGTGGACCACCCGGGTCGCGTCGCCGGCGACCACCGCGGGGGCCTGCGTGAGGCACAGCTCGTCCAGCAGGTCCGCGGTGACGAGGTCGGCGAGCAGGCGCGGGCCGCCCTCGCACAGCACGTGCGGGAGCCCCGCCTCGGCCAGGGTGCCCAGCACCCGGTGAGGGTCCACGCCACCGGGGTGCAGGTGCAGCCGGTCCTTGGGCAGGTGGGCGCGCAGGTGCCCGAGGAACGGCGCCTCGGGGACGGTGAACACCCACGGCCGCGGCTCGTCGTCCAGGAGGGCTGCGGGCAGGTCGCCGCGGCGGGTGACGACGGCGAGCGGCGGGTGGTCCGGCAGGCCCAGGGCCCGCCGGACGGGCAGCAGCCGCTCGGGAGTCCGGGGGCCGCGGTAGCGCTCGGCACGGGCGGTCCCCGCGCCGACGAGGATCACGTCCGCGAGGCCGCGCAGCACCTCGAAGACCCTGTGGTCGGCGGCGCCGTTGATCGAGCCGGAGCGGCCGTCCGCGCCGGTCGCCGCGCCGTCGAGGCTGGCGATCATGTTGGCGCGGACCCATCGACCGGGCGGGTACGCGTAGAGCCGGGTCAGGCTCGCCTCCGCCGGGTCCGGCGCGATCGGGGCGTGCCCGGGGGGCAGGAGGACGTCGAGGGCGGGTGCGGGCTCCACCTCGCCGACCGTACCGGGTGCACGGGTGCGGGGACACCGGTCGTGACACCGGTGCGGCCCCGCTGTCCGGAGCGCCTACGCTGGCTCCTCGTGACCGCGCCCTGCGCCGGGCTGACCGCCCGCCGACCCCAGGTCCCGGCCGATCGTCTGCTCGCCGGCTTCGTCCCGCCCCGTCACTTCCACGAGGCCTCCTTCGACAGCTACCGGCCCGACCCCGAGCACCCGAGCCAGGAGCGGGCTCTCACCCGCGTCCGGCAGGTCGCCGAGGAGCTCGCCACGCCGCGGCGGCGGGGCTGGTTCGGCCGACGCGCGTCCACCCCGGCGGCGATCTACCTGGACGGCGGCTTCGGCGTCGGCAAGACGCACCTGCTCGCGGCGCTGGCCCGCGCGGTGGGACCGGAGCACGCCGCGTACGGGACCTTCGTCGAGTACACCCACCTGGTCGGCGCCCTCGGGTTCGCGCCGACCGTCCGGGCCCTGTCCCACCGCCGCCTCGTGTGCATCGACGAGTTCGAGCTCGACGACCCCGGGGACACCGTCCTGATGTCCCGCCTCCTGCGTGAGCTCGCCGATCACGGCGTCGCCCTCGCGGCGACGTCCAACACGCTGCCGGAGTCGCTGGGGGAGGGCCGTTTCGCGGCGGAGGACTTCCTGCGGGAGATCCAGGCGCTGGCCTCGCGGTTCGAGGTGCTCCGGGTGGACGGCCCCGACTACCGGCACCGGGGCGCTCCGCACGCGGGGCCCGGGCTGCCCGACGACGTCGTGCTCGAGGCGGCCCGCGGCGTGCCGGGGGCGACCTGCGACCGGTTCGGGGACCTGCTGGAGCACCTGCGCGGCGTGCACCCCAGCCGGTACGGCGCCCTCCTGGACGGCGTGACGCTGGCGGCGGTCACCGGCACCGGTCCCGTCGACGACCAGGCGGACGCCCTGCGCCTGGTCGTGCTCGTGGACCGGCTCTACGACCGCGACGTCCCGGTCCTGCTCGGCGGGACGGGGACCGCCGGGCTCTTCGACGACGCCATGCTCCGCGGCGGCTACCGCAAGAAGTACCTGCGGGCCCTGTCCCGGCTGGGGGCGCTGGCCGACCAGGGACGGGCCGAGACCGGTCGGTGACCGGCGCGGGCCCGCGGGCGCGGGCTCAGGGCAGGGTCGCCTCGAGCCGGGCGAGCTCACCCGCCACGTCGAGGTCGACCTCGGGCCACGTGAGGCCGAGCCCCTCCAGCGCCTCGACGAGCAGCTCGGTCACGGCCAGCCGGGCGAACCACTTGCGGTCCGCGGGCACCACGTACCAGGGGGCGCCGGGCGTCGACGTGCGGTCGAGCACCGCCTGGTACGCCTCCTGGTACTCGCCCCAGCGCCCGCGCGCGTCGATGTCCGCGGGGTCGTACTTCCAGTGCTTGTCGGGGCGTTCCAGGCGCCGGCGCAGCCGGGCGGCCTGCTCCTCGTAGGACACCGCGAGCAGCACCTTGACGACGGTCGTGCCGCGGGCCGCGACCTCCTCCTCGAAGGCGACGATCTCGTCGTACCGACCCTCCCACTGCGCGACGGGCACCAGCTCCTCGACCCGGACCACGAGCACGTCCTCGTAGTGCGAGCGGTCGAAGACGCCGATCCGGCCCGGGGCGGGCAGGGCGGCGCGGATCCGCTCCAGGTAGTGCTGCGCGGCCTCGGCGGGCGTGGGGACCCCGAAGGCCCGCAGCGCGACCCCCTGGGGGTCGACCATGCCCAGCACGTGACGGACGACGCCGCCCTTGCCGGCCGTGTCCATGCCCTGGAGCACGAGCAGCACCGACCGGTCCCCACCGGTCCGGCCGTGCGCGTACAGCTGTTCCTGCAGCACGGAGAGGACCTCACCGCGCTGCTGCATCGCCGCCCGCCCGGCGTCCTTGTCGCCGTCGAAACCGGGCGTGCTGCGGCGGTCCAGGGACGCCAGGTCGTACCCGGGACCCGCCCGGAGCGCCTCCGCGGCGGGGACGGTCCAGCCGACCGCGCCGGGGGCCGGGCGGCCGGCCGTCCCGTCCGTCACGCGCGCCCCACCGTGCGCACGACCGCCACCGAGCGGCCGGGCACCGTGAGCCCGGACCCGTCGAGGCCCGGCTCCTCCCACGCGGCCAGCACCTGCGTGGCCGTGAGGTCGACGGTGACCGGCTCCTCGCCCAGGACGAGGACGACCGCGACGTCGCCTCGCTGCAGGACGAACCACGCGCCGTCGTCGTCGTGGCGGGCGCTCGTGGCCGCGAGGTCGCCCGAGGCGATCTCCGGCTCGGACCGCCGCAGGGCGATGAGGTCGCGGTACCAGCGCAGGAGGCGGGCGTGCTCGGGGCGGTCCCGCTCGCTGCGGTCCAGGCGGCTGGCCGCGACCGTGGAGGCGGCCTGCGGGTCCGGGACCTCGACGGGCCCGCCGTAGATCTCCTCCCAGCCGTGCCCGGCGAACTCCTCGGTGCGACCGCGGCGGATCGCCTCGGCGAGCTCCGGCTCGGCGTGGTCGGTGAAGTACTGCCAGCGGGTGCGGGCGCCCCACTCCTCGCCCATGAAGAGCATGGGGGTGAAGGGCCCGAGCAGCACCAGGGCCGCGGACATCGCCAGCCCGCCGGCGTCGACGTGCTCGGAGGGCCGGTCGCCGAGGGCGCGGTTGCCCACCTGGTCGTGGTCCTGGGAGAAGACGACGAACCGCCGACCGTCGGTGCCGTCCGGGACCGGGCGCCCCCAGTCCCGCCCGCGGAACGTCGAGAAGTCGCCGTCGTGCCGGAAGACGCGGGTCATGACCTTCGCCAGGACCTCCAGCGGGCCGAAGTCGACGTAGTAGCCGTGCCGCTCGCCCGTCACGGTGGCGTGCACCGCGTGGTGGACGTCGTCGGCCCACTGCGCCGTCATGCCCAGGCCGCCGGCGACGGTCGGTGTGACCATCGCGGCGTCGTTGAGGTCGGACTCGGCGATGAGCGACAGCGGCCGGCCCACCTCGGCGGACAGGGCCTGGACCGCGTCGGCGAGCTCGGCCAGCACGTGCCGGGGGGAGTCGTCCTTGAGCTCGTGGACGGCGTCCAGGCGCAGCGCGTCGACGTGGAAGTCCCGCAGCCACCGCACGG